>NZ_RCSQ01000157.1:0-39361 GCF_004103255.1 Pseudoalteromonas sp. PS5 | reverse complement strand
TTTTTGCGCGCTCTGGATTACGAATGGGGTTCAGTGCCGAAGGTGCTTTGGGTAACCCTGCTATCATGGCCATTTCAGGTAGAGTTAGTTCAGAAAGTGTGCGGCCATAATAAACCTGGGCTGCCGCACCAATACCAAAAGCACGATTTCCCAGCTCGATTTTGTTCAAGTACAGCTCGAAAATTTCATCTTTTGTTAATAACTGCTCAATATGCAACGCAATAAAGATTTCCTTAACTTTACGAATATAGGCTTTCTCTCGTGTTAAGAAAAAGTTTCTCGCAAGTTGCATGGTCAATGTACTTGCCCCTTGTTTCTTTTGACCGGTTGTGATCAGTACTAATGCTGATCTGACAATTCCTATTGGGTCTATTCCGAAATGATCATAAAAACGGTTATCTTCTGTGGCCAAAAAAGCGTTACGCATCGGTTCAGGAACATCTTGTAGACGTACAGGTATTCTGCGCTTCTCACCGAATTGATTGATTAATTTGCCGTCCCGTGTGAAGACTTGCATAGGGGTTTGTAATTGAACATCCTTCAAAACCTCTACACTTGGTATGTCAGATTTGACATAATAATAAAGGCTGATAAGTGTCAATACGCCTAAAAGGGTACAAACAAAAGCGAATTGTAAAAATCTTTTCAATAATTTCACGGAATTATCCCTAGTTAGACTCCCAATTACAGGTAGACACTGCTAGTATATCTTGATTAAAAAACGATTAATATTTTTGTGTGCTAAATTTTTATAGAACACAAACTGAAAAGGAAACGAGCGCTTCACATGCTGAGCAAACTACTAAAAAAACAAGCACCTCTGATGATTGGGATCGACATTGGTTCTCATTGTGTCAAAGCGGTGTTGCTGTCTAAAACCAGTTCCAGCTATCGTGTCGAAGCCGTTGCCATTGAGCCTATTCCTAAAGGCGCAGTAAATGAAAGAGCCATTCAAGATATTGAGGCTATTGGCAATGCGATCACTAAAATGAAGCGGCGCATTCCAAAACTTACACAATCTGCTGCAGTTGCTGTATCTGGTCAGACTGTCATTACCAAAGTGATCTTTATGGACGTGTCATTAACTGATGCTGAACTTGAGTCTCAGATAGCAATTGAAGCAGATAGCTTAATTCCATACCCATTAGACGAAGTAAGTCTAGACTTTGAAAAGATAGGTGTAAACGAAGCGGATCCCTCTAAGGTAAATGTCTTGTTATCAGCAGCACGAACTGAGAGTGTGCAGGCACGAGTTGGTGCTTTGGAGGAGGCTGGATATAAAGCGAAAGTCGTGGACGTTGAAAACTATGCGTTGAGTCGAGCGATGGATGTAATTTACCCTGAGTTACCAAACGATGCTTTTGATAAAGTCGTCGCGATGATAGACATTGGTGCTGTACTTACGCTCATCAGTGTTATTCAATCAGGAAAAACGATTTATACCCGAGATCAAGTGTTTGGCGGAGAACAGTATACCAACAGTATCGTGGCTTATTATAATAAGACATACGATGAAGCTGAACTTGCGAAAACGACAGGGGATTTGCCTCCTAACTATACGTTCGAGGTTCTGGCCCCTTTTCAAACCTCATTACTTCAACAGATACGTCGCGCAGTTCAGATGTTTATGACCACTAGTGGTAAAGATCACATTGATTATATTGTGTTAACTGGGGGGACGGCGCTGGTGGAAGGGCTAGATAAACTATTGATCGATGAGTTAGGTATCCACACGATTGTGGCTGATCCATTCACAGAAATGGAGATCGCACCTAAAGTGGACAGGCATGTTCTACAAAAGCACAAGGCTCAATTTGCGTTGGCTACGGGCTTGGCACTACGGAGCTTTTCATCATGCCACATATAAATCTACTTCCTTGGCGAGAGCAACAAAGACAAGCATCTCAGCAGATCTTTTTGACCATTATTGCGGCGATTATTGCAACTTGTTTACTGTTTATGTATCTAGCCGGTAGCTTCTATGATGGTTTAAAAACAGGACAAGAAATAAAAAACCGTTATCTAGAAAGTGAAATATCATTATTGGATACGCGTATTGTAGAAATTAATGATCTAAACAAGCAAAAAGAAAACTTGCAACGCCGTATTAGACTAATCGAAGAGTTGCAGCTAAATCGCAGCTTAGGGACACAAATCATAGATGAAATTGCTCGGGTTGTGCCCGCTGGGGTCTACCTCACTAGTCTTGATAGGCAAGGTAATATGATTAAAGTGATAGGTCGCAGTGAGTCTAACAACCGTTTGTCACAAATGTTAAGACAAGTTGAATCATCATACTTGCTTGAACGGCCAGTGATCCAAGGGATTGTAGCTGGCGAGCAGAGTTCAAAACTATTAAGTGATTTTACGATGCACTTTTATGTCAAATCTCATGATGACATTAGCCTAGCTGATAAAGCGAAATAGGGTGGAGGGTAAGTAGATGAGCTTTGACTTAAATAGTTTAAAAGAAATAGATTGGAATGAATTAGAGCTTGATAATATCGGTCACTGGCCGTTTCCTGTTAAAGTTTTATGTTCTATTTTGGTGGTCATTTTGATGATCATTCTAGGGTATAACTTGATGGTCTCAAGCTCCATTGATCGATATGAGCAAGCACTGAAAAAAGAGCAAGAGCTTAGAACGAGTTATCGTATCAAGTATGCAAGAGCAAATAACTTAGAGTTATATAAACAGCAAATGATTGATATGGAGGCGCAATTTACTGAGTTGTTAAGACGCTTACCAAGTTCAAATGAAACCCCAGGATTACTTGACGATTTAACTTATGTTGGCACTTCTAGCGGTTTAACGTTTTTAAAAATCGGCTGGATGCCTGAAATACGTAAAGAGTTTTACACCGAATTACCAATTAAATTAGAAGTTATTGGTAAATACCATGAGTTTGGTGAATTTGTCAGTAAAGTGTCAGAATTACCTCGAATTGTTAGCTTACATGACTTTAGAATTGAGAATGCTGGTAATGGGGAGCTGGTTTTTAGCGTAGTGGCTAAGACGTACCGCTATGAACAAGGAGGCCAGAGATGATCCGACTGTTGCTCTGTACATTGTCGGTGTTGTTCATGTCAGGATGCAACGATAGCACTGCTGAACAAAAGGAGTTTATCGACCAAGTTAAGGCCAGCTCGATACCAAAGATAGAGCCTATTCCTGAAATGCAAAACTACGAGCCTTTTAAATATAGTGCATCTCAATTACGTAGCCCATTTGTAGCACCGCAACCAGAAGTGATTGAGAACAAGATGGTTCAGGTCAAAAACTGTTTACACCCAGATCCTGATAGAAATAGATACCCACTAGAAAAATATCCTTTAGACAATTTAAGAATGAAAGGGATAATTGCAAAAGAGAATGGTCGTTGGGCGCTAATCGAAGCGGCAACACAAGGCTTATATAGAATACAGCGCGGTGAATATATGGGACTTTACCATGGTAAAGTGCTCAGTGTACAAGCGGATCATTTAGAGCTGTTAGAATTAATTCCTGATGGAACGGGATGTTGGAAAGAACGACTAACCAAAGTGGAAATGTTAGAGGCAGAACAAGGTGGCTCGAGTGAATACTAACAATAATCAAAGAACATTAACGTATAGAGGCACTCGAACGATAATTCAGTCAGTGCTAGGCGCTGCATTTGTTGGCCTGTCATCAATTGCTCAGGCTATTCCAATGTTATATGACATTCGCTATAACCCGGTTCCAACGGGGGAGACTCAGCTTCAGCTGGTATTTGATGAAAAGCTGAGCAGTGAACCGAGTGTGAGTGTTAATGGTGAAAACACAAGTCTTGAACTGTTCTTTCAGCAAGCTGAATTTGAAGAAAGCTTAAAGATGCTGGAAATTAACAAAGCAGGTATCAAAGGTATCACCAGTCAACTGCGCGATGGCGGATTTACTGTTGCGATTAATATGGACGAACTCAAGCTCTACAAGACGGAAGTGAAAAATAATTTGGTGATTGTAGAGGTTTCTGGTCAACCTATTGTTTCAGAGCAAGATCAAAGCGAAAAAGTAACCTCTTTTATCAATCAAATTCAAGCGATTGACTTTCGCCGTGGTGAACAAGGTGAAGGTAAAATTTTAGCTTTTCTTGAACATAATCAAGCCGCTATTGATGTCCAAGAGCGTGGTGGCAAAATTATCGCTGATTTCCATCATATTGATATTGCAGAGGATCTGTTATACGAACTAGATGTATTAGACTTCGGTACTGTGGTGTCGCGCATTGAGACTTTCAAAGAAGAGAATAAAAGCCGTATCGTCATTGAACCAAATGCGGCATTTAAGTTCTCATATCAGCAGCTTGATAATATCTTTACACTGGCCGTAGAAAAAGATGAAGGTAACAAAACGTTTGGAGATCAGAAAGAGTACAAAGGTCAACCTATTACTTTGAACTTTCAAGATATTCCTATTCGTTCTGTGCTACAAATTATCGCCGACACTAATAACTTTAACTTAGTCACCAGTGATACTGTTTCTGGGAACATCACACTGCGCTTAGATGGGGTACCATGGGACCAGGCGCTTGATGTGGTGTTGCGGGTAAAAGGGTTAGATAAACGCATGGACGGCTCGATCTTAATGGTGGCACCATCGGAAGAGCTAGCTGCGAGAGAGGCGAAAGAGTTACAAGCACGTCAGCAAGTTGAAGAGCTGGAGCCATTATATAGCGAATATATTCAGCTCAATTACGCAAAAGCGGAAGAATTTGCTGATTTGCTGAAAACCGACATTAACTCTATTATCAGCCATCGAGGCAGTGTCTCTGTGGATAAGCGTACCAACACTCTATTGATAAAAGACACATCGCGTAGTATTGAAAGCATCCGCCGTATGGTTGAAACTCTGGATGTACCTGTGAAGCAAGTGCGGATTGAATCGCGAATGGTGACGGTGGATGATACCGTACAAGAAGATTTAGGCGTACGTTGGGGGTTCAGCGATCAGCAAGGGAGTGATGCTATCTCCGGTACACTCGAAGGGGCCAACTCACTTTCTAATGGTATTATTCCTTCGTTAGATAACCGCCTAAATGTAAACTTGGGGGTTAAGGGGGTACCTGCAGGTAGTATCGGTATGCATATCGCAAAGCTTGCTGATGGCACCTTGATTGATTTAGAGCTGTCAGCCCTAGAACAAGAAAATAAAGGTGAGATAATCGCAACCCCAAGCATTACAACGGCGAACCAGAAAAAAGCGCGTATTGAGCAGGGAACAGAAATACCCTATGTGGAGGCATCTTCTAGTGGAGCGACCACGGTTAGCTTTAAAAAAGCGGTACTCAGCTTAGAGGTGACACCACAAATTACCCCTGACAACAAAATAATTCTCGACTTAGTGATTACACAAGATACTAAAGGTGATACTGTGCAGACGCCAAATGGCCCAGCAACAGCAATCAATACCCAAGAGATCCAAACACAAGTTCTGGTTGAAAATGGTCAAACTATCGTTCTTGGTGGAATTTATCAGCAAGAGGTAAAAACAGCAGTAAGTAAGATCCCGGTGTTGGGCGATATTCCATATTTAGGTCTATTGTTTAAGAACTCTCGTGATATTAACGAGAAGCGGGAACTGTTGATATTTGTAACACCTAAGATCATTCAAGACAGTTTATAGGCCCGTAACAATAAAAGTATTGCGCTTTTTGCGCAGTTTGACTTGAAATTGTTCACGGATTACTGAGATAATCCCCTCCTTAATTTTGGGGCCAGGTCGTTAGGCGGGGTTTTATTTCAAATTTTAGAGTTCGTTTGTACTAAAAAGATATGGCTGAGAAACGTAATATATTTCTAGTAGGCCCGATGGGGGCTGGTAAAAGCACGATTGGTCGTCACATTGCAGATCAATTACACCTTGAATTTTTCGATTCAGATCAGGAGATAGAGCGTCGTACTGGTGCAGATATTTCTTGGGTTTTTGATATCGAAGGTGAAGAAGGGTTCCGCAAGCGTGAAGAAAGCGTCATCTCTGATCTGACAGAAATGCAAGGCATTGTGTTAGCGACAGGTGGCGGTTCAGTGATCAGCAAAGAAGTGCGCAACAAATTGTCTGCGCGTGGTATTGTTGTTTACCTAGAAACGCCAATCGAAAAACAGGTAGCTCGTACTCAGCGTGATAAGCGTCGTCCATTACTACAAACCAGTGAAGACTCACGTGACGTACTAGAGCGCTTAGCCGATGAGCGTGAACCACTTTATAGGGAAGTGGCCGATCACGTTGTTCGAACGGATGAGCAAAGCGCGAAAGTAGTTGCAAACCAAATTATTGAAAAGTTAGATTTCTAATTAAAACACCGTAGGAGGGGAAGCCATGCTTGAATTAAAGGTTGATTTAAACGAGCGCAGCTACCCCATCTTTATTGGTGAACACCTCTTATCTGACGAAGTGCGACTTAAGCAATATGTCGGTCAAAATCGTCCTGTTATTATCACTAACTCTACTGTTGCTCCTATATATTTGGACAAGCTACTTGGTGTTTTTGATACACAATCTCCGCTGCACTTTATTCTTCCGGATGGCGAGCAGTTTAAATCGCTTGAGTGGTTTGAAAAGATTTCCGCTTTTTTACTCGAGCACAATTGTGGACGAGATACGTGTTTAATTGCACTCGGTGGTGGTGTCGTTGGTGATTTAACGGGCTTTGTTGCCGCTTGTTATCAACGTGGAGTCGCGTTTATACAAATACCAACGACGTTATTATCACAAGTCGACTCTTCTGTCGGTGGCAAAACAGCAGTAAACCATCCTCTTGGTAAAAATATGATTGGCGCTTTCTATCAGCCAAAAGCTGTTTTTATTGATACCAAAACGTTATCTACTTTGCCTGCAAGAGAATTTGCTGCGGGTATGGCTGAAGTCATCAAATATGCGTTGATTTACGATGCTGCGTTTCTTGATACGTTAGCTGCGCAGCATAGCCAGTTAAACGCATTGGATACAGAAACCCTACAGCAAGTGATTTATAAATGCTGTGCAATAAAAGCTGAAATTGTAGCCAAAGATGAAACAGAGGCAGGGCTTCGCGCATTACTAAACTTAGGTCATACCTTCGGTCATGCGATTGAAGCGCAAATGGGTTATGGAAAATGGTTACATGGCGAAGCGGTTGCTGCAGGCATGATGATAGCTTCACGATTGGCATGTCGACGAGACTGGTTGAACAGTGAAGAGGTAGAAAAAATCGCTCAGGTCATTGCCTTATATCAGTTGCCAATAGAGCCACCAAGCGAAATGACCGCAGAGCAGTTTTTACTCCACATGCGTAAAGATAAGAAGAATAAACAAGGTAAAATTCGCTTTATACTGCCAACACAGCTGGGACAATGCGCTTTGGTTGATGACGTAAGCGATGAAGATGTGGTCACTCTGATAGGGCGTTAAATGCAGTCGCAAATTTTACCAAGCAGATCTGCGTTGGTAGATAGAATTGCTATGCAGTTCGATTATGGGCAAAACCTGATAACCTTAGTCGGGTCGTCTGGTCTTGGCAAAAGCTATCTTGCTGAGTCATTTCTTACTGATAAATACCCAGAGTTTAATAAAGCTTTTGTAAAACTCTCTGCCAATACCAAAGAGTTTGATGTTATACATCAGCTACTTGAGCATAGTTTTCGCAGTCCTCTTATCGATCAAAAACTTTCTCTTAGCGAAAACTTTATGTTGCTTCATGACGAGCAGCCTTGTGGGCCATGCTTATGGGTTTTAGACAATGCTCGGCATTTGACTGAAGAGTTGGCGCTACAGTTACAAAAACTAGCAACAACAGCCCGAGAAACTATTTATATTTTAGCGACAGCACAGCAACCACAACTCCTTCCAGGTAGCCTAGACATTCATATAGAGCCACTTTCATTACTTGAGAGTAAGCGCCTGATGACGATGTTTTACAAAGATCTTCCACCTGATGAAGATCCTATTTTCAACACCTTTGTAGCAGAAGCACGGGGTAACCCCAGTGTTTTGTTATCGTGGCAACCGGAATCGCAGCGTTTGGATCTACGTGAGACGGGGTCAACAGATCGCGTAAAAACACAGTGGCAGTGGTATATCATCGCACTATGCTTAGTGTTGACAGCTTCTATGGTCGCTTTGGTCTATCAACAAGAAATAAAGCAATATTGGGCACCGACGCAAACGAACACGCAAAGCGTCGCAACAGCGCTCAATGCACAATCTGTTTTTGAACCTTCGAATACGTCTCAAAAGGAAAGTGAAGTGCCAGGCACGACATTACAGGAGCAACCACCGGCTGCCCTTAATACTGATGAAGGGGAAATCGCTGCCGTTGGGAGTATATTGTCGGCGTTAATGGAAGCTGAGAAGAAAGAGAAAAAAATGCTACACAATGAGGCGCAAGTTAACCAAAGTATGGAGCCTCAAGATGATGAGCTCAAGGTTGGCACCTCTCAAAATACCACCGCTATTGTTAGTGCTGCGCGCCAACCGGTAGCATCTGAGCCTATTTCAGGTAATGAATGGTATAGCAATCGAACGGATGAAGAGTGGGTCATACAACTACTTGCAGTGACTGAGGTTGGGATAGCCGCTGCATTCATGGCGGAGCATAATGATGTGGTTATGCGGCAGTTTTCAGTGATAAGAAATGGGCGAACTTGGTTTGTTGTTACATCAGATGTGTATCCTAATTTAGATATGGCAAAGCAAGCGAAGGCTGAATTGCCCGAAGTATTGCGTAAAGGGCAGCCGTTTTTTAAAAGAGTCAGTAAAATTAAGCAAGAAATTGCTCAGTCTCTCGGTAATTAGCCACATTTAGTGTAAAATCGCGCAACCACTCACGACATAGAACGAGCATGCAACAAAAGACTAGAGCCTTCTTAAAATGGGCAGGCGGAAAATACAGCTTAGTAGAAGATATTTCTAAGCGCTTACAATTAGCCAGTTATGAAGCTGATACACTAGTTGAGCCTTTTGTTGGAGCGGGATCTGTTTTTTTGAATACGCAGTTTAAACACTATGTACTCAACGACATTAACGCAGATCTGATTAATCTCTATAAAGAGTTAAAGCGAATTCCTGATGAGTTTATTGCTGATGCTAAACGTTTATTTGTCGATCTAAATAATCATCCAGATGCGTATTACGCCTATCGTCAACAGTTCAACGAAAGCATTGATGTATATGAGCGTGCAATCTTATTTTTGTATATGAATCGCCATGGCTATAATGGTTTGTGCCGCTATAACCTCAAAGGTATTTTTAACGTACCCTTTGGTAAGTATAAAAAACCTTATTTTCCAGAGCATGAACTATACGTGTTTGCTGAGAAGGCGCAGCGTGCGACTTTTACTTGTAAGAGCTACAGTCAAGTATTTGAGAATATACCCAAAAATGCGGTAGTGTATTGTGATCCCCCGTATGTTCCATTGAGTAAGACGGCTTCTTTTACGAGTTACGCAAAAGGTGGATTTAATTTGGACGATCAGGCTGAGCTTGCAAACTTAGCGGAAACTGCGGCTTTTGAGCAGCAAACGCCTGTGCTCATATCAAATCATGATACAGTGTGGACTCGGAAGATTTATAATCAGGCCAGTTTAGATGTGATTAAAGTAAAACGAACCATTAGCCCCAAAGGCAATGGGCGTAATAAGGTCAACGAGCTAATGGCGCTGTATCACCAACCAAAAAAATAAGCCGGTCAGCTAGGCTAAAACCACGCCATTAACAAACCAAATAAGACCTACCACAAACAAAAAGACGAACAAAACACCAGCCAAAGCAAATGGCCAAAAGCGCTTTTTACTAAAGTCATACTCTTGTTTTTGGCCACTCTGCACACCAAACATTGCTGCGCATACACTTTGGACTAGTGCGAGTTTATTAGTAGAAGAAGCCATAGTGTTTACCTCTCAGACCAATGGTCGATTAATAAGGAGATGAAACTTTACTACTGCTTTGATTGTCCTTAGAACCAATTAATAGCTCTAACAGATCTAAGTAATGAAATTGACCATTGGCACTGCCACCTGTCAGCCACGCAGCCCAACTTGTATGTGCTTCACGTTGACACTCTGAAGCACTAACACGTTGGCTTAAACTATTTGAATTACATACACATGCGTTGTAGTTGGTGGCAAACTCTTGGCTATTATCAAAAGAAAGTACCCCTGCTGATACGGCGAGCACTGCCGACAGCAGAGCAATCCGTGCTTTATATCTAGAAACCATAACCCTATCCCCAGAAAATAGATATTGGATAATAATACACAATGTTCGTTTATTGCACAATCTTAAAAGGTCGTAATTCGCAGACTTTCTAGCCAATTTACGGTACAGTATCGGGGTCTTACATTTAGGGGTAAAGTATGTCTGATTTTTTAATTGCACCGTCGATTCTATCCGCAGATTTTGCAAGGCTTGGAGAGGATGTTGAAAAGGTATTGGCAGCAGGCGCTGATGTTGTCCATTTTGATGTGATGGATAACCACTATGTACCTAACTTAACTTTTGGTCCAATGATTTGTGAGGCACTGAGAAATTACGGTGTGACTGCGCCAATTGATGTGCACTTGATGATTAAACCTGTCGACAGTTTGATCCCTGAGTTTGCCAAAGCAGGTGCAAGTATTATCACTTTTCATCCTGAAGCAAGTGATCATATTGATCGCAGCCTAGCATTGATCAAAGAATCTGGATGTAAAGCGGGCTTGGTGTTTAACCCTGGTACGCCGCTTCATTATCTCGATCATGTTATGGATAAAATAGATCAGATCTTATTGATGTCGGTAAATCCAGGTTTTGGTGGGCAAAGCTTTATCCCGCACACGCTAGAAAAGTTAAAAGAAGCGAGGGCACGTATCGAGTCTTCTGGTCGTGATATTCGTCTTGAAGTTGATGGTGGCATTAAAGTCGATAACATTGCTGAGGTTGCGGCTGCAGGTGCTGACATGTTTGTTGCTGGTTCTGCGATTTTTAACCAGCCCGACTATAAAGCCGTTATCGATGCAATGCGTCAAGAACTGGCAAAGGTAAAATAATGCGTTTTGAGGGGATTCTATTTGATCTCGATGGCACACTAGTTGATAGCGTCGAGGATATGTACATGGCGCTCAATTTAACGCTTTCTGAGCTTGCCCATCCTATTGTTAGCCATGCGCTGGTTCGTGAATGGGTCGGCAATGGTATCGATATGTTGGTAAAAAGAGGTCTCAGCGGTAGTAATGAGGTCAGTGAAAACTTATCGGAAAGTTTGGTGCACACCGCCGTTGAGCGTTTTAAAGTACACTATGATGAATTAGTGGGTCAGTATGCTGGATTATATCCACATGTTGAAACGGGACTATCTGCATTTGCGAATGTGCCAAAAGCCGTAGTGACCAATAAAAATCGCGCATTTACATTAAAACTGCTGGATAAATTAAACCTCACATCGCACTTTACTTGTATTGTGTGTGGTGATGATACAGACAAAAAGCCCTCACCAGCACCACTAATGCTGGCAGCAGAACGCTTAGGGATACCGACAGATAAGTTGATTATGGTAGGCGATTCCAAAAGCGATATTTTAGCGGCACAGGGTGCCAACATACCTGTGATTGCGCTTAATTATGGGTATAATCAAGGATTCGATTTGAAAGAGTTCAATCCACAGTACCTTTGTGATGGATTCTTAGATATTATTCCCATTATCAATCAACGTTAATTCAATGAAAAAATAAAGGAACGACATGAGTAAACCTGTAGTATTAAGTGGTATTCAGCCAACCGGTGGTATGACAATAGGCAATTACGTAGGTGCCATAAACCAGTGGCTTAAACTACAAAATGACCATGATTGTCACTTTATGCTAGTTGATTTACATGCTATTACTGTGCGTCAAGACCCTGCTCAATTACGCGAGCGTGTACTTGATGGTGTTGCGCTTTATACTGCATGTGGAATAGATCCAGATAAATCAGCGCTGTTCGTACAGTCACAGGTACCAGAACATGCGCAGTTGGGTTGGGTGTTAAACTGCTATGCCCAGATGGGCGAGTTAAACCGCATGACGCAGTTTAAAGATAAGTCAGCAAAACACTCAAACAACGTTAATGTGGGATTATTTGCATATCCTGTTTTACAAGCGGCAGATATTTTATTGTATCAAGCTGATCAAGTGCCTGTGGGCGAGGATCAAAAGCAACATCTTGAACTGACACGTGATATTGCGACGCGCTTTAATAACCTATACGGTGATGTGTTTAAGGTACCTGAACCTTATATTCCTGAGGTTGGCGCGCGAGTGATGAGCCTGCAAGATCCGTTGAAAAAGATGTCAAAATCGGACGATAATCCAAACGCTTTTGTGATGCTGCTTGATGAGCCGAAAAAAATTGAGAAAAAGCTGAAAAAGGCTGTCACCGATTCTGATGAACAAGCGCGTATCTACTTTGATCGTACTGAAAAGCCGGGTGTATCTAATTTATTAACTTTGCTGAGTGTTGCAACTAAACGTTCTGTTGAGGAATTAGTGCCGGAGTACGAAGACAAAATGTATGGACACTTGAAAAAAGATACAGCAGAAGCAGTTGTTAATATGCTAAACCCAATACAAGCCCGCTTTAAAGAAATCCGTGAAGATCGTGCTTTGTTGGACGAAATTATGCGTAAAGGTGCTGAGAAAGCAGGCGCTCGTGCAGAGCAAACGTTAAAAGCGGTATATAACGCGGTCGGGTTTATTCCAAGAGGCTAAACCTATTTTCACAATGGTGTGATTGGTATTGAGAGAAGCTAGGGTCTGCTTAATGTAGGGCTTACTGTACATGAGGGTACAATTCTACTGCAATACCAATCATATACTACCTTGTATGCTTAGTGCATTTACATTTACTATATTTAATCAATACTTGTTTGTTGTTTTAGTTGTAGGGGGGCTTGCGACTAACAATGAAATAGTAAACTTACCCTCATCAAGAATTATTCTAAAAAAATACATAAAATCACCTGTAAAGGACTAAATCCTTAATTTTTCATTAACTTTTAATTTGTATTAACAATTAAAATAATTTGAAATTTTGTATTTTTAATAATGTCTATTAGCAATAAGTCTTATGTAAATTTATGGTTTTTATATAGTGATAATCTTATCCTTTCAGTTATAAAACTTTATATTACATAGCTATTTTTATTCTTTTATACAATAAAAATATATCAACAAGTTCTTATCCTTTTCTATCAGGCTATGGCTAAAGAAGTTCGTTATACTCTATGGCCGACAATACGAAATCCCCAAAGTGCACTTACAGCATAGCTCCTCTTGCTTTTTCAATTGATATTCACGTGCAGCCACTCTATCAAATTAATAAAAACTCAAAAAGCAAATAATAATTATTACTAATTGAGACTTGTTTAGTCTTTTTTAGAAAGCGCTGTATAACCTGAGAAATAAATACTCTGGATTAATAAAATATTCCAAATTTTACCTCATGTACCAGAAATATTTCACTATGTACTACTTTTGGTACATCACTGAGAGGAATATGAATAATTTGCTATCTACAACGTGAGGAAATTTTAAAAAGTGCTAATAAAGTCTTAAGAATGACTCTTAAAGTTAATAGAGTAAGGTGGTCATTTATGTCGGATTTCATAAGTAATTCAATATTTAAATAGATAAATTTTCTCCGTTAAGAATGAATAATAGCTAACAAAAATTAGTTTTTTATTTACATGGCGTGGTTTTTGCTGCGGCGAGGTTGGTTTTAACCAAAAATAAGGAAAATTCAGAATGAATTTAAAATCTCTAGCATTAATCGGACTAATCTCAACTTCTGCTTCAGCAGCAACTCAGTTAGTCGAAAATAAATATCCAGTAACAAACCCTGAAGTATTCGGGAAGCAAGTCTTCGATGATGGCATGCATACTCTACGAGTATATGGTGAAGTGATGCACCTTGGTGGTGGTACTGTTAATACATGGATTTCTCTTGCAGCAGGTGGATACTATAAAATTGGTATGACTTTCTCACCAGAAATTCTTGATATTAATAATCTGCCTACTGAAGCGACGCACCATGATGCTTACTTAGACTTTCCTCGTCTAGCTGGAAGCCCATTCAAGCATTCTTATTTCTCATGGAATCCAGCGGGTCACGCGCCAACCAACATCTATGACATTGCACACTTTGATATTCACTTATCATTCTTTGAAAAAGAAGAGTTAGCGGCTATTCAGTTTGCAGATCCGGAAGGTCAAATTCTGCCTCCAGCAGAATACATGCCACCAACATCAATTGCGCAAACTTTCCCTGACGGCAGCTATATCAACGTGCCAAGTCAAGGTGTTCACTGGTATTACGAAGATACACCTGAATACAACGGTGGCGTATTTACAGAAACTATGTTGTGGGGTTCGTACAACGGCAAGCTTAGCTTTGTTGAGCCAATGATCACGTTCGACACAATTATGACTGAAACGTTCTTTGAAAAAGAGATCGATATGCCATTGTGTGTAGAAGCTACAGGCTTCTATCCAAAAGTGTACGGTTGGCAGCATAAGCAAAATGCGGAAGGACAAACATACATTGACGTGTATATGAAGGACTTCGTATTTATGCGTGCTAACGCACCTGGTTGTAGATAATAGGTGTAAAGGTGGCCGTTAGGTCACCTATTTTCACTTCAATGTTCCATCTTGATTAAAGTGCAGTTTTTATGAACAAAATATTCCATTGGATAGTCGTGATCTTAGTATTTATTTTAATAATGAGTACTTCATTCTTAGTTTATGCTTTTTATTCCGATACTTCAGATATTGATGAGACACTATCTACTCCAAAAGTTGCTAATAACGTTGTAACAAAGCAACCCGTGTATATCTGTCCGATGCACAGTCACATAATAAAAAACCATCAAGGTGAATGCCCGGTATGCGGCATGAAGCTAGAAGCTGTAACTCATCAACACGCAGAGGCTGATGCAAAAGCTGAAATTACCCTCTCAGGTTTAATGCAAGCCAATGTTTCTCTCTCTACCTCCAGTGTAGAACGTTCCACTCTATGGAAATATATCGAGACACTTGGTCAGGTGGATTATGACCGCAATCGTGTACTTGACCTACACACTAAAGCGAAAGGTTGGATTGAAGCTTTAGCAGTAAACACAGCGGGGGAGAGAGTTTCCAAAGGACAGTTGCTGTATAAAATCTATTCGCCCGATTTAGTGGCTGCTCAGGATTATTATCTCGGTATTTTTAATAGTACCCGAATGAATAAGAAGCTACTTGAGCGCGCGTATTCTCGTCTGCTTTTGTTGGGGATCACTGAAGATATAATCAAAGAAATAGAAAAGCTTGGTGACTCTATCGATATTTTACCGTTTTATGCGCCTTTTGACGGTGTCGTTTCTTCAATGAATATGCAAGAAGGCTCTTACGTTGTCCCAGAACAAAAAATGATGACACTCTCTGATGCCTCAAATGTATGGGTAGTCGCTAATGTCTACGAACATCAAATCGACTGGGTGCGCTCAGGCAAGTGGGCAGAGGTTGATATACCAGCGTTAGGTATCGAAAAGCTAGAAGCTAAAATTGAGCACATCTATCCTGAATTAGACCCTGTTACTCGAACGCTGCGTGTGCATCTCTCGTTGGATAACGCCGAAAATATTATCAAAAAAAATATGATAGCGAATGTTCGTATCTATGGCGGTGGTAAAAAAGACGCAATCCATGTTCCTGAAAGTGCAGTGATCCGAACTGAGCATGAAAATAGAGTCATAGTTAAAGAAGGTGATAATCGTTTCATTCCCAAAGTCGTTAAAGTTGGCATTAGTACCCAAGGAAGAGTAGAGATATTACATGGGTTACAAGAGGGAGAAAAAGTCGTTACCTCAGGACAGTTTTTAATTGACTCGGAGTCTAGTATCAAAGAAGCCATATTACAAATGGCTCAAAGAGACGATTTAAGTAGTAACGAGAACTAACATGTTAGCGCAAATAATAATTCAAAGTTTAAAAAATAAATTTCTTGTTATGCTGGTGTTTTTGGGGCTGGGCTTAATGGGCTTTCGTGCACTAGATAAAATCCCATTGGACGCAATCCCTGACCTTACTGATGTTCAAGTCATCATTAAAACTTCTTATCCAGGTCAAGCTTCCGAAATTGTTGAGCAACAAGTGACTTATCCACTGTCAACTTGGTTACTGTCTGTGGCTAAAGTGAAGGCTGTGAGAGGATGGTCATTCTTCGGTGACTCCTATGTCTATGTGATCTTTGAAGATGGAACGGATCCTTATTGGGCAAGAACGCGGGTACAGGAATATTTAAGCCGTGCAGAAACCATTTTACCTGACGCTGCAAAACCTAGTATGGGGCCTGATGCTTCAGGTGTAGGTTGGATCTTTCAGTATGTACTAAAAGACACAACAAACTCTCGTGATCTTAGTGAAATGAGAGAGTTGCAAGATTGGTTTTTAAAATTTGAACTGCAATCTGTGCCTGGTGTAAGTGAAGTTGCCACCGTTGGTGGCATGGAAAAGACCTATCAAGTTGTGCTTGATCCACTTAAATTGATGCAATATGGGCTCACCATAGCGCAAGTAAGAAGTGCAATTCATAATGCCAACAGTGAGCAGGGTGGCTCTGTGATGGAGATCGCTGAGGCGGAATACATGATCCGCGGCCGAGGATATTTAAGCACATTAGATGATTTCGATAACATTGCATTGGGCATTGTAAATGATGAAGGTATGCCGCTGACTTTGAAGCATGTGGCCACGATAAAAACAGGCCCACAGTTGCGCAGAGGAATTGCAGATCTTAACGGGCTAGGGGAAGTGGTTGGTGGTATTGTTATCATGCGAGATGGTGAAAATGCCTTAACGACCATCAATCATGTAAAAGCAAAGATTGCACAGTTAAGCTCAGCGTTACCTGATGGCGTTGAGTTTGAAGTGGTGTATGACAGAAGTAAGTTAATCACAGCCTCGGTCGATAATTTACAATCCAAAATACTTATAGAAATGGCTGTAGTCGCGGTTGTTTGTTTTGCCTTTTTACTACACATCCGCTCGACCTTAGTAGTGGTGCTGTCTATTCCCTTTTCGTTATTAATTGGCTTTTTAGCGATGCAGTGGTCAGGATTAAATGCAAATATCATGAGCCTTGGCGGGATCGCGATTGCCGTAGGTGCCTTGGTCGATTCGGCCATTGTGATGGTTGAAAATGTGAATAGACATCTATTAAATTATCAAAAGCGTACAGGCATACAACCTTCAAATCGAGAGAAATACAAAATAATTGAAACCGCAGCGACAGAAGTCGGGCCTGTTTTATTTATTTCACTGCTGATTATTACAATTGGTTTTTTTCCGGTGTTTGCCTTAGAAGGTCAAGAAGGGAAACTATTTACGCCATTGGCACTGACGAAAACATTTGTGATGGCAGCAACCGCATTGCTCAGCGTCACTTTAGTGCCGGTATTAATGAGCTTGTTGATCAAAGGGCAGATCCCAGATGAAACTCGCAACCCACTGAATGCCATACTGATCCGCGGTTATACGCCGTTTATTAATTTTGCTTTGGCATCTCCCAAGCTTGTGATGTTTATTGGCGGAGTGGTAGCAGTATCAATGGTATATCCATTGATGAAAATGGATAGCGAATTTATGCCTGATCTATACGAGGGAGACTTGCTGTACATGCCCTCGACATTACCAGGGGTATCTATCGCCGAAGCGGGATCTATCTTACAAAAAACAGATCAACTGATAAAAACTGTCCCTGAGGTTGAGTCTGTTTTCGGTAAAGTTGGCCGTGCAGATACCGCAACCGATCCTGCACCACTCACTATGCTAGAAACGACAATTCAACTAAAACCTGTAGAGCAATGGCGTGCAGGTATGACACTTGAAAAGATCATTGCAGAGCTGGAGAGCAAAGTTAAGTTGCCTGGCGTGACAAACACTTGGGTACAACCGATTAAAACTAGAATTGATATGTTGTCTACTGGCGTGAAAACTCAGCTTGGTATAAAAATATCCGGTGAGAGTTTGACTGAGCTTACTGCGCTTGGTGAGCAGATAGAAGGGCTGCTCAATCAGCTTGAAAGCACAGGATCTGTGTATGCAGAACGTACTCAATCTGGCAGGTATATAGATATTGAGCCAAATAGAGTCGAAGCTGCGAAATATGGCTTAATGATCTCAGATATTCAAGATGTCGTTAAATTTGCCTTAGGAGGCGCGAATATTTCAGAAGTAGTCGATGGACGCACGCGTTTTCCAATTAATCTGAGATACCCAAGAGTCTATAGAGATAATATAGATGCCTTAGAAACGGTGCCATTTCTGACTCCAACTGGGGCTTGGGTGACTCTCGGACAGGTTGCAAGCATTGAGGTCAAAGACGGACCTGCGGTAATAAAAAGTGAAAATGGCTTAATGAGCGCATGGGTGTTTATTTCTGTTACCCCGGACGTTGCTATTAGCGATTATGTCGATGAAGCAAGTGCTCTATTGGCAAGTAACATTGATTTACCTGAACGTTATACATACACGTTTACAGGCCAATACGAGCACATTGAACGACTAGAGAAAAAGTTACTAGAAGTTATCCCTCTGACGGTATTGGTTATCTTCGTGTTGCTTTACATTGCGTTTCGTTCGAGCGCGCAGGCTTTGCTGGTGCTCTGTACATTGCCTATCGCAATTTCAGGTGCACTTTGGTTTGTTTACTTTTGTGGTTATCCAATATCTGGCGCGGTCGTTGTCGGAATGATTGCACTAGGCGGTGTTGCAGCTGAGTTTGGTGTGGTGATCACCTTGTATTTAAATCAGGCTCGCGCAGAGCAAAGTAACCTGGTTGAAGCTGTTAGAGAAGGTGCATTATTGCGCATACGGCCAAAAGCGATGACTGTTTTCACTATTGTTGCAGGGTTGATCCCCATTATGTTTAGTATGGGAAGTGGGGATCAAATTATGCAGAAAATTGCTGCGCCAATGATAGGTGGAATGTTGGTCAGCCCAATCATGTCTATGTTGGTTATTCCTGCGGGATACCTAGTTTTATATAGATATAAACAAAGGAAATTGGAGGAATAAATGAAACTAAAAGACTTTGCATTGGCCATTCTCGTCACTGCGATTTGGGGCTGGAACTTTTCCATTATTAAGTTGGGACTAGACACTTTAGACCCGTTCATGCTGGCAGGACTGAGGTTTTTATTTTGTGCTATCCCATTGATTTTTTTCATTGAAAGACCGAATACCTCAATAAAGGCCATTGCTTTTTATGGGCTGTTATTTGGCACCGGCGTTTGGGGAATGGTGAATCTAGGGGTTTACCTTGGCGTCTCGGCAGGTGTTGCTTCATTGTTGTTACAGTTTAGTGCTTTCTTTACGGTCTTCTTTGGGATGATCTTTTTTAAAGAAAAAGTTGGATTACAACAATGGATAGGTTTCTCGTTAGCAATGCTAGGTTTGCTGTTGGTATTAAACTTGACCGATGGCAGTGTTTCATACCTTGGTGTCGCTTTTGTGTTACTGGGTGCGCTGTGTTGGGCGTTAACGAATGTAGTGGTGAAGCAAGTGAAACCGAACAATGTGTTTTCATTTGTAGTGTGGGCGTGTCTGTTTTCTGCTTTCCCGCTATTTTTGTTAGGTTATTTTGTCAATGGTGCAGAGGCAATGCTATTAATGACCAAAAATATCAATAGCATGGCGCTATTTTCTATTTTCTTCCAAATATATCCAGCCACGCTGTTTAGCTTCTGGATCTGGAGTTCATTAATGAAACAATATCCTATTTCTACGGTTGCACCGATCTCTTTGGTTGTACCTTTATTTGGATTGATGGGGTCAATGGTGATCTTTAATGAAGAGATAAATGCGGAAAAGATCATCGCATTTGCCTTGATCTTGACAGGATTGATCGTTGGACTATTCGGTAACAAGTTTTATCGCATGTTGGTGCCAGCACCAAAACAAGCATAAGCTTCACCTTCACTTTGAAAGAAGCTTTCACACTATGAAAAACCTTTGAAACAGCATGCTAGGCAGCTTAAATAAGGTTTTCAAGCTACCTTTTAAAAGCCATTGATCCGATAAGCATCAATGGCTTTTTAGTTTTTATTAATTCGTACTTTATCGTTGCTGGCGCGAATGACACCGTACTCGCGTAGTCTTCACTCGATAAAAGTGGGCATCGGATAATCATGAGCATGCGCTGAGTTTAACTGGCTGATCTTGCCTAAATCTAAGCGAACTTTTCTTTACAAGTAGGGGGTAATGACCTCTAAAAGTTGTAACTTCCCCAAAAATGAAACGGTTCATAAGTAGAATTTTCTATTACCTAATATAAGAAAGAGCCGGGAATTCAACTCCGAAGTACACCCCCGTTAAAGCGGGCTGTTTGAGAGTATCAATTATCCGATGCTCAGGTTTTATAGGTGCAGGTACTTTAGTGAATGAAGGGTCGGCTTAAAGGCTGATATTATAAGTGAAAAAGCCACAGCAAAGAGTAGGCTTTGTTGTGGCTTCAGCAGTTAGAACTCAAAATTAAATAAAGACTTTTATTTCACTTTGGTCGTCATGACGAAGTACACGTTTAAGTACTTTGCCAGTTACCCCTTCTGGCGCATAGGCATTAGCGTTGGATACCACAGAGATACTGTTGAGTGATATCACGTTGTGCGCTTGTAACCAGGCATTTATTTGGGATAACAAATCATACAAGTATGATTCTTGCGTATTTTCAGTGACCAAATCAACTCGGATTGCGACCTTAGTTGCTTGTTTGTCATCTAAGTATGTATAGATTGAGCAGTCAAAGATCTCATCAAAACGTTTGAGGATCAGCTCTTCTGTTAATAAGCTATACAGTGTTCCATCTTGGGTTTCAATTTTGTCAGTGATCCTATCTAAATGATAGAAATAACCAAGTGTATCCTTACGCACCAGATCGCCCGTGATCCAGTAGCCATTGACACGTGATTTCTCACTGATCAACGAGCTATTCCAATATCCAGGTGTAAGCGAAGGAGATTTAATACCAAGCCGGCCAACCTGACCTGCAGGAAGTAAATTACCATCATCATCCAATACCTGTGCATCAACCCAAGGTTGTGGCTTACCAACGCAACGATCATAGTCGCGCTTACCGCGGTAATGATTTACGGTGAAAAGGGAAGATCCCATTTCTGATGAACCCAAGCCGTCAATGTAAACAGAGCCAGGTTTTCGCTCTGCATTGTTAAAGTGGCTGCCCCATTCAGTTAAATGCTTTACATGTCTCTCATGTGCTGCATCTCCTGTACTACGCCAGTAATTAACGCTTTGTAGCAACTCAGGGTTGGGCTCATCTCTTACTAGTTCAACGAAAATCTTTGGAAACGCTACAACAAAGTTTGGCTTAAAACTGTCAATTTGCGCCGCTAAGCTCTTTGGTGATTTATCGCTCAGTACTAAAGTTGGACAGCCGCGCATGCTGGCTTCCATTAGGTATGCCAATCCCGAATTATGGGAGTGTGGCAACGCCGTTAAGTAACGGTCCAAATTGTCGATTGGATTACCTAACCTGAACCGAATACCATGAAAATATGGCTTATGTGCAGCAATAACGGCCTTTGGAATACCAGTTGTACCAGAGGTATGAGTTAGTAGTACAGGATCTAACGCATTGTGTACAAAAGGATAAACCGTAGGCAATTGTGTTGTCGCTTTTTGTTTGACTACTTCATCAATGATGAAAAACTGAATATCATCATGTTTATCAACAGCTGTGAGCTCTGATAATCGATTCTCAGTAGTTAACACAAGTTTTGCTTCAATATGTTGAATGTATTGAATGGCAATACTTGGTGCAAGCTTACTGTTGATCAGTGCTGGAACCGCACCTAAGCTTGATAGCGCAATAAACTGGATGAAATAGTCTATCGTATCATCAATAAATACCGCAATTACATCTTTAGCAGTAACCCCTTGTGCATGATAAAAAGCAGACCACTGCTTTGCAGTATTAAGCAAACTCTGATGTGAGAAGCTAAAAATTTGCGTATTATCAAAACCAATAATTGGTCGCTCTAAAAAGATATAATCATGATCTTTATAGCTGTTTTCTCGCAGTAAATAGTGCAGGAAATTACCTGCACCTAACTGATCATTTTGAAGTAATTTGCAAAGTTCAAAAGGATCTATTTGGCTCATTGATTACTCCTTAACCGGCATAACTAACAGATTCTTGCTCATCCACAACGCTCATAGATGGTTGTGAAGCGCAAGGAGTGTTACGCAATACTTTTGCGAGGCGAGAGAGTAAAAAGTCTTTGTTATCGCTTTGGAATACACCTCTACCAATACATAGACCTTTCGCACCATATTCCATCGCTGATTGTGCCTTATGCAATAGAATATTTTCGTCACCTTTCTCGCCGCCGGCAAAAAATATTGGCGTGCCATCGTCAGAAGCACTCAGAAGATCAGGAAGGTACTCATCTTTCTCAGGAAAGCCAATTTTGAGTGCATCACTACCAAGCTCAACACCCATGCGGATAAATGAGCGCATGCGATCAACAGCCTCAATACCTTGAGCATTTGCTTTGTCATATACCATGCTTAGCAAAGGGATCCCAAGGGCGTGTGCTTTATCAGCAACAGCGCCGAGTAATCGCGTATTATGTGCAGCGTTGCTTTCGGTAAAGTTAACCTGGATTGATACCGCATCTGCTCCCAATTGAACCGCATAGGCCAAATCAGTAACTAGTTGCTTAGTATCAGCATCCTCAAATAGGCTATTCATACCATTCAAGTGAACCATCACTCCCGTTGAGGAGGGGATTGCATCCGCTAAGATTAGCTTCTCAATCATCCCTTTATGCGCGATGATTGCACTAATATTTGCATTGCTTACCCAGCTTTGAATTGCTTGAGTAGACTCAATTCCTTTGATAGGACCTACAGTAAGGCCGTGATCAATGGGCACAATAAGCCCCGCAGATTGCTCTGGATAGAGCAGTCTGCTTAAACGTAACTTTCTTCCAAAATAACTCATATTGACTAATCCTTTGAGTTGAGCTGTGATTACTTCTCTATGATGTTTTCATCTATTTTGATACCAACGTGACGACCAACTTCAGTGGTGTAGCCCAGTACTTTGTCACCAGCTTTTAGTTCAGAAATGTTCAGTGGTTTAGCATCTGCAGAGAAGATACGAACATGCCAGTCATCCTGCATGATGACGTTCACTTGTTCACCATTAGGGAACTCGACTTCAATGATACGTAGTGGGCGTTTTTCGATTTTTACACGACCTACAGGTGCTGTTCTTACGCGACCTTTAGAGTTTACTAGCATGACATTAGAGCCTGCTTTTAGCTCTGACATGTAATCTGTTCTGTCGTTGGTGTTATAGACATAGCTGTGTACGGCACCAGCATTAACTCTAAATGGACGTAGCTCCATATATGGTAGGAAGTAAACTTCAGGACAACATAAAATACCGCCTTGAGATGTTGAGCCAACTAACATACCTTCATCATCATCAAATAACGTACCAGTGTCGATACATGCGCGGTAACCCATACCTACTGGGTAGCTTGCTTTTACAGTACCAACTTGGATAGGTAGATTATCTTGCTCACGATGTTCCATACGAGATATAAACTCGTCTAAATACGAGTGTTCTTCAGGTGAGTAAATAACACCTTCTGCACCGTATTCCATTACACCTAATGTAACAATTGCGTCATCAACATCTCTTGGCGATGAGATTTGCTTCATTAGAATAGTGTTGGTTTTTTGCAAAGATGCGATCACAAGTTCGAGTGGAATATTCGTTGGATCTTTAAATAGGATACTTAAATAATCTGCCTTTAAACCATCATATACTGAACTGTGTAGGCTATCGTTGTCATCTACATAACAGTGATAACATACTGAAAAACCCTCTTCTTTTAGAGGTAGAATCATCTGGTTATCAGTGTAGCTAACGACCAATCTTTTTGATTTATCTTCTTTAAACTGTTTACAAAGCTTGCTCTTCTTAAATTGCTCAAGCTCTTTTTTATCAGATAGCTTTAAGATAACTAACATTCTGTTAGGAATGTACTTAATTAAATTCTCGATATTATTTAAATAAGTAATAATACCTGAATACTGTAAATTAATTATTCTTGCAAACATGTCGTCATCCGGAGACTGTTGCTTTAGATTTTTTGTATCAAACCAGATGATAGGTCCATTCAGCTCGGCTCTTTTATCATTTTTACCTTCGCCGATATTGCTTAATTTAATCGCATTACGGCGATTAATATTTTCAGCTGTTTCATACTGTTCAGTTACCTGTTCATCTTTTTTGACGGTAGCTTCCATTTTCTTGTCCTTAAATTATTGAGTAGTTGATTTGGTCGACATAGGTAGAGCAAGAAACGAACCATAATAAAACTTCTTTTAAATCATGCGCTTGATTGTTCGTCTAATAGGGGCGGGATAGAAAAAAGTACATGGTGTATTTTTTTTGTTACTGATCTATTAGATAATTTACAATGTAACATATTGTTAAAGGTTTTTAGTTGATTTAGCAGTCTGGATGGTTGCTTATATATGTAAATGTTGTGTTTCTTTTGTTTTTAAGTGGTATATGTATTTAGTGTTTTACATATATGTATACAAATGTATTGTTTTTGTTTTGTTTGAAGTGGTGTATCTTCCTCAATTAGGAATGGATAACAACAGGTGGTAGTAATGCTGAAAAAGGTATCGACATTTTTAAAAGTCGTAGAGTGTGGAAGTTTTAGTAAAGCAGCCGATGTATTAGGAGTTAGCCCTTCATCTATTTCACGTCAGATCAGTCAACTTGAGGATCAAGTAAAAGGTAAACTACTTAAAAGGACTGCAAGGTCTATCGCATTAACAGAAGTAGGAAGAGAGTATTATAAACAGGCTGCTAAAATCATTCAGGACATTGAAAGTTTAAATTCAATAGGTCAATCTCAGTGTTCTGAGGTTGAGGGGACGCTTAATATATCAGTATTTGAATCATTCGGTCTCAAGTATATCGCTCCATTATTACCTAAGTTTTTACAACAGCATCCTAATTTATCTGTGGAGTTAGACCTGAGTAATGATGTCGTCGATTTATATCGAGAACGTTTTGATGTAGGTATTCGTTTGGGCGTGCCAAAAGACTCTCGTCTTGTTGTTAGGCCGTTGCTCAAAAATAATATGGTGTTGTGTGCATCACCTGAATACCTAAAACAGCACGGTACCATTAAACATCCTAACGAGTTGACGCTACACAATTGTTTGTCACTATGTCGCAATGGTAAGGGCGTAAAATGGAGTTTTTGCCATGAAGGAGAAAAAATTAATGTTGATGTAAAAGGAAACCTTATTTCTGCTGGTGGCCAGGTGTTAATTGAAGCGGCTAAGCAGGGGCTTGGGTATGTTCTATTGCCTGAATGGGCATTACTAAAAGATTTACAAAGTGGTAATTTAGTTCAGTGTTTAGATAACTGGGAAGCGGATATTGGTCGAACACAAATTTATGTGTTTTATTTAAAAGATAATTTTACTCAAAATAATATTCAGGCGTTTTTTAATTTCCTCAAACAAGAATTACCAAGTCAATTTATCATTTAACCTGCTAACCTATTACACATAAATTTGACGTAGTAGTAAGGGATAACCGTCGCTAGAGAGCAGGTTATTATCTTGAGTTCAGGTTATTTAATCTACACCACATACTGGAAGCAGGAGCAATTGCCCCTGCTTTTATGGCTACTATAGCTGAGTCACGCTTTCTGTGGCGATAGCCAGATGCAGCTCTTGTAGCAATGCCAACAAGTGTTGAGGTTCGACGACAAAGCTCATCACGCTCTCATGACCAAGGCCAAAGGTTCTAATCACTGGGTGTTCATCAAGCAAGTTAGTTACGTAGGTGGTAAAACGGCTGGCTTGGTTTAATTGACTACCCACGATAGAAGCTAAAGATAAGTCTTGTTCACATTGGATCAAAATATCTTCAAAACCGTTAGAGATCAGGTATTGATCAATTTCATTGAGGCGTGCTTCGTCCATATTTTGGGTGATCAACACAATGCTATTTGCATGTAACTCGCAGACTTGAAAATGAAGTCCCAATTGTGTGATCAATGCAAGTAGTAATTGGATCCGTGTTAGCTCTGCAAGACCGCTTTGATTGATCGTTAACAATGATACATTATTCAAATAAGTGACAGAGTATGCACCTGTTGGTTCATTGATATTATGGATCAACGTATGCTTCCCTGAGGGTTTAAAAGTCGAAGCTACTTTAATAGGAATACATCCTTGCATTGCCGGTTCAATAGACTTTCTGTGAAGCACTTTAGCTCCCAAGTTTGCCAGCATAGCAGTAGCACGATAGCTCAACTCCTCAATCGCAAACGTATCAGCAATAATACGCGGATCTCCTGAATATACACCTTCGACATCAGTCCAAATTTGTAACTCTGTTGCTTGGCTTGCTTGGGCGATGATTGCTGCACTAAAATCACTGCCGCCACGACCCAAAGTAACGAGTTCGTCAGTCTCGATGTGTTTTGCAATAAATCCCTGAGTAACGATAAGTTGCTCTGAAGGAAGTAACTCAAGTTGTTGCTGGCAAGCTTGAGTGCACAATGCAATATCGACTTGATAGTCATCATACTCATCACCGCTAACAGAAATGAGTTCTAACGCACTGCGCTCTTGATTTTGCAAGCGACAGCTGGCAAAAATCATTGAGACTAGCTTTGAGGAAATGATTTCGCCCATCGAAATAATCGTGTGATAGTCGCTGTTATTTCGAGTGTGAAAGAAGCGGGAGGCTTTCCTTGCCAATTGTTCAAGCCATATTGAGATCGCTTCATTACATACCTGTTGCAGTGGTAAGCCGTACATTGGTAGTGTGAAGTTTTCATAAAATTGAGTGATCTCAGAATGGATCAAGCTGATGTGCTCTAAAGAACGAGAACGGGTCAAAGCAACCAGTTTTTCAGTGATCCCTGCTTGGGCACTGACTACAACCACTTTCACTGATTTATCATTTTTGACTATATTGGCGCACTGCAAAATAGATTCAAAAGAAGCTACACTTGTTCCGCCGAATTTCGCAACCTTTAAAGCACTCATGGAATTATCCTTATACGTTATATGTTCCTGCAACAGTTCCAATTGACAATACCAAGCGGTTCCAGCTATTGATACCGATCACAGCCAAGCTTAGCTCACCAATTTCACTGTTTGAGAAATAGGCTCTGACTTCTTCATACACGTGGTTTGGTACCTGTTCAGTTGAGATGTTAGTGAGCGTTTCTGTCCATAATAAAACCGCACGCTCTTTCTCATCAAAGTAAGGCGTTTCTCTCCAATTTTGCACATTGATTAATTCATGAACATCAAGCCCATCTTTTTGCGCATTTTTGAAGTGCATATCAACACAAAATGCACAACCGTTAATCTGCGAAGCATACAATTTGATCAGGTGTAGTAATTTCTTATCAATTGAGCTTGACTGGATATTCTGCTCCATATTCATAAGAGAATTGAAGACAAACTCAGGCATATCTTTATAAGTCATTCTTTCTTTCACGGTTGTTCTCCTTACATTTAGTATGTTAACCAGAATGAACAAGGCAAAATTTAAGCCAAGGTTAATTTATTTTTCTATTGTTATGATATTTATAGGTTTTTTGTTAGTTTTTGCTGGGAAGCATGGTTTCAGCATGGAGAAAGGTGAAATTATGTTTTGCTCTGAGTACCCAATGTAATCAATCTAGTACTTCGCGCCACTGAATAGCTAAGTGAAAGTTTAAAAACCCATACTTATCAATGTGTTGGATGTTTGGCATGGAATTTGGTTATTACCCTGTAACACGAGAGGATTTGAATTTTATTTGAGGGTGTGGCCATGTCACAAGACGATTTAGAAAAAGCGAAAAGGATTATACGATTTTTTCATCCGGAAAAACGTTTCAGTTTTATGTCGGGTGCGAATGATCCTGCGGTATTAGCAGCAATGTTTGGTGTACCCCAAGACACCTACCTTGCGATCCGAAACGAGTTTGAACTTAACGTCAACCTTGCTGCGCGAGAGCTGCTTAATGAACCTGATTACCTAAAAAGCATTCAACAGATCCCGCTTGTAGATAATGCCACTATTGCAGTGATCGGTGATAGTTTGACGGATGATTATCAATCTTGGTTTGAAATCTTGCAAAAAAGTTTTCAGATTGCCCGTCCTGAAGCCAATATCACTTGGGTAAACACGGCATTGTCTGGTGATACCACAATGCAGCTATTTTCAACATTAACTCAAATAGAAGCGGTAAAACCTGATTACCTATTTTGCTTGATTGGTACCAACGATGGCCGAGTTCATGGTGATGGCAAAAAGTCATGCACTGGATTTAGAGAGGTGATTGATAACCTGTCTGAAATCGCTACGCGTGCTGAATCTTGTGTGCAAAAAGAGTTTATCTGGATCACTCCTGTAGGTGTTCAAGAAGATTGGATCAAAGAAGATTGGCTACTGAATAAGTTTAACGCTTCTTGGAGTCATCAACAGATCTTACAAACCGCTGAGCTGATCCGTACTCGCCCAGAAAAACACATCGATATTACCGAGATTTTTGCAGGTGAAAGGCGTGACGCCATGTTCCTTGAAGATGGCTTACATTGGAGCCTACAAGGACAGAAATCGGTAGCTAGAAGTGTTGTCACAGGTTTCCATCGCATTTTGATGCCGCGCTAAGGAGTGCCCGTGAGTATTAACATAAAAGTAGCTAGCCTCGAAGACAATGCCCAAGTTGCAAACTTGTTTGATTTATATCGTCAGTTTTATAAACAAGATAGCGATCTAGATGGTGCTGCGAGCTTTATTCATCAGCGCTTGATGAAAAAAGACTCAACTATTTTTCTCGCAACGTCAGAGGAAAGCGAACTGGGATTCCTACAGGTTTATCCAACATTTTCTTCCATTTCAATGGCTAATGTATGGCTTATTAATGATCTGTATGTATGCAGTCGTGCTCGAGGCCAGGGAGTTGCAAAACAGTTATTGCAGCAATGTGTTGAACAAGCTGAGCAACTGCAAGTTAAGTTAATTCGCATCTCAACTGAGTTTAGCAATACCGCAGCGGCGCAGCTATACGAGCAATTTGGCTTCGAAAAAGATACTCGCTTTCAACATTATAACTATTTCTTAAAAGGATAATGAGATGGATAGACAAGAAACGTTACATCAGCTTATTAGCGCTGCTTTTCTAGCGCCAACGTCTTTCAACTTGCAGCACTTTAGGTTTATTGATGTGCAAGACAAAGATAAGCAACAAACACTACTTAGTGCAGCTGCTAACTGGGCTGATGAAGGTGAACCTGAGTTTGTTATTGCACTTTGTGGTGATAACAACAGTTGGCAAGAGGCAGCGAATTTTGCCAAGCACGTAAGTGATGAATTTGTCGAAATGTCGCAGCAAAAAGCCACTATGGTTTATAGCAGCAACGAAGTAACACGACGTGATGAAGTTAACCGCACCAATGGCTTTGCATTTACCAACATGTTGGTGAAAGCACATCAATTGGGGTTAGGTTCTCGTGTGCTTGAGATAGACAGTCCATCTTCAGTCACTGATTTATTGAATATATCTGACGCCTATTCGCTGTCGGCTGTGGTGGTGTTTGACAAAGCATTAGCCAAGCCACTACTTAAATGCCAACCGGATTTAAACCTAATCTCTGAAGATGGATTTTAATTATGAATATGTTTTCTAACGAAAGACTGGCTGTTGCCATGCGTGAGCGCCGCGCAATCAAGCACTTTGAACCAAGCTTTGTTATTCCTGAAGGTGATAGAAAGCACATCCTTTCATTCGCTACGGAGTTAGACCTTGGCTTTAATATGCCACCACTTAGGATCTGTCGTGTATCAGACATGGCATTAAGAGAGCAAATTAAAGAAGTCGGCTTTCAGCAGCCACAACACACCGGTGCAAGTGAGCTTTGGGTTGTATGTATTGATACTAAAGCGCTTTCAACTAAAGAAGCAGAGCACGCAAGAACGCAAGCGATGTTTTATGGTGCTGCATATTCACAAGCCTTGATGCTTGGCGCAGCTAGCTTAGGTTATGACTCATGCCCAATGATAGGTTTCCAGTTTGGCCCTGTTGGTGAGTTGATCTCGCTGCCAGAGTCTTACGTGCTGTGTAACTTTGTGGTGATGGGTAAGCGTAAAAAAGCCCCGCTTACACGCGGCTCAAAACTCGCTATCGAAGATGTTTTATTTACTGATGAATTAGTGTAAGGCGGCAGTAAGATGGCTTTATCCTCGTTAAGTTTTCCAGTTTCAGCTGAACTACAACCGGTAGCTAGTACAGGTTTTGTAGCCGCATTGGCGCAAATATTACAACGTGTACTAAAAGTAGAACAGTTGGCGATTACACTAGATGAGTGTTATCGGTTGATAGCGCTCAATGCAGAAAGTGAACGTCGCGATATTGAGCTGCAACTTAACGAGGTATTTACGGATCAAAACTGCTTTTCTCAGCTAACGATTGAGCCGCGGACAGCTGAGCATGGTGGTGCGACAGCACAGTTAGTTTTGGCGCTAGGCGACGGGCAAATCAACATTACATTTGATGACTCGATTTTTCCAGAAGCGCTACTTAACACCATACTTGAAAGCGCCTTAACCCAGTTAATGGACGCTCAAACAAGAGCCACGGCTGCGCTACATATACAGCGTCAACATTTTTCGGGTACTGAAGCGGCATGCTTAGCTGATATTAATCAACAGTTTCTGCATATAGTTGATCAATATCCAATGCGACAAGCCATTACTGATGGTGATATTTGCCTCACTTATGGTGAGCTAGCGCAACAAGTAAGCATACTTGCATCTCGCTTGGCTAACCTTTCAGTGCAAGGTAAACGAGTTGCAGTGGTATTGCCTCGCGGCCATAAAACCGTTATTTCAATGCTTGCAATTAGCTTTGTTGGGGCAACGTATGTCCCGATAGAGACGTTAAACCCAGTTTCTTATATTTGCGAGCAGATCAATCATATTGCAGCGGCGGTGGTTATCTGTGATAAGACTGATGATAGTTATCAAGACTTACCAAATAGCCATCATTGGGACTCACTGATTGCCTCAGCTGGTACAGAGTTTGTTCCAGAGGTGATGCACCCAGACAGGGAATTTACGGTGTTGTTCACCTCTGGATCAACCGGTAAATCTAAAGCTGTGGTTCATGCAGAGCGCTCTTTTTTAGCCCGATTTGATTGGCAATGGCAAGTCTCGCCAATTACCGCTGAGGATGTTGTCGGACAAAGAACCAATGTTGGCTTTGGGCCACACATTTGGGAAATCTTAGGAGCCATCTTAAAGGGGGCGCACCTAGTTATCTTGACTGATGCTATTGTGGCAAATCCAAAGCAATTAATTAGTTATATTCAGCAATATGAAATAACTCGGCTTGCTCTAGTGCCTTCGATAGCGAAATTGTTGGTTGAGACCAAAGGGGTGCAAGCAAATTGTCGCTCTTTACAAGTTTGCTCGTTAGCGGGTGAAGAATTTGGCATGCAGTTAGTTGAAAAACTAAGGAACACATTTGTAGGTTGTCAGATATTTAATGACTTCGGCTCTACTGAGTGTAATTGCATGTTCTTCCATCCAATCAGCAATGAAGTCACCTTGGGTAGACCTTCTAGTGCCGCATCGTTAACTATCATCAATGATGCTGGTGAGCCTTGTTTACCATTTGAAGCCGGCATGCTGCATGTAAATGGAAAGACGTTGGCCAAAGGGTATGTCAACGAGCAAGGAGAAATTACCGAGCTGCCACAATCACAATATGGGTATGTCACAGGAGACAATGTTTTCTTTGACGAAAAAGGCTATTTGTATTCTCAAGGACGCAAGAATAATGTGGTTAAAGTGCGGGGGATGCGTGTCGACATCGTGAATGTCGAACAGCAATTACAAACATTATTAGAGATAGACAAACTCAAGTTAGTCGCTCGCAAAAAGTCAGATGGTGAAACCCAGCTGATCGCTTTTTACCAGTCTTCGCATCTTGCTGTTGAATTGCTACGACGTTGTAAAGATAAATTACCAGTGCATTACTGTCCGGCATTTTTCTTTTCAGTCAGCTCTTTTCCGCGTCTACCAAACGGCAAGTTAGACCGAATGCAGCTGTTGAAGAAATTACAAACGCACGCTGACCATAACCAAAGTACAGCCAAAGATAAGCTCATCAAGATGCTTGCCGATATTACGGAGCTGCCGTTATCAAGTCTTGATATTGAAGCTTATTCACTGGTTGAACTAGGCGTGGATTCATTAGGACTAGTGAAAGTCGCGCATGCTATAGAATCGGTGTTCTCGCGCTCTGTTTCTTTGGCGCAGGTGGCTGCAATTACTCGCTTTTCTGAGCTAGTGGAGTTAGCGCAAGGGCGCTTTGTCACACCAAAACAGAAATTAGTACATCAAGATGTAGATCATTTATTGACTTACTTTACGACGTTGCAGCCACAGTCTAACCTCGCAGGTAACAGTGTATTGCTCACCGGTGCCAGTGGGTTTATCGGGGCATTTATGCTAGCCGAATTAACTAAGCATCATATCGTTTACTGCCCGGTTAGAGCGCAAAACTCACAGCATGCACAAGCCAAAGTTCAGCAAAATCTACAAAAATATGGTTTATCGGTTGAAGTACCTGAAAATCTTCGCGTAGTGGCTGGTGATATTACCAAACCCAACTTTGCCTTATCAAAAGTACACTTTGAGCAACTCATTGACGAGGTTGGCACTGTGTATCACTTAGCGGCAAATGTGAACCATGTACAAAGTTATGCAAACTTACGTATTGAAGTGCTGCAAACATGGGAAAACTTACTGCCATTTATCAACCGTGCTGGTAGTCAGTTTCATTTTTTCTCCTCAATTGCGGTATGTAAATTAATTGATGGGCATTGGCGTGATGAGGCTGTGCCTGAAAACCCAGACTCGATAGCTTCTGGCTACGGTCAAAGTAAGTGGCTCGCAGAGCAGTTACTTACAAGCTGCAAAGCTGCAGCATCCATCAACATTTATCGACTTGGTGAAATAGGTGGCTGTCGAACGACAGGGCAAGGCCGAAGCGACGACTTTGTACATAATTTATTGGCTGTGATGTCGGCTATTCCTTTTTACCCAGCAGAATTGGCGGAGTCGACTCTGGTGGTGGATGTGTTGCCTGTGGATTGGTTGGTGCAATTTACTCAGCTGGCGATGGCGCAACAAAAAGTGACCTTGTTTAATTTGCAAAACCCAAGTCCTACGCCGCTTATTCGCGTATTGGACGATTTGGGGTGTAAGCCATCAACAGAGGTCAGTTGGCAACAATGGCTAACAGAAATTCACCAATGCGTAATCGACAACGCCGATAGTTTACTAAATGTTTTACCTTTTTATACCACACCTAATGATCCTAGTTGGCTCAATTACTTTTCATCTTTGGAAATGGACTGTAGTGCAATGACGCAGATCTTAGGTGATCGTCTAGGAACACCTGAGATCGCTCAATTGCAGTGGCGCGCGTATGCGCAAAATTGGCGTAAACACGGATTAGATTTTAACAAAAACAAAGGAGCACAGTTCTAATGAACGGAGCAGACAATACCATAGTGATTCTGGGTGGGGGGCTTGCAGGATCAACATTAGCTAAACAGCTGATCATGATGTATCCCAACTTAGATATTAAGATCTTAGAGTTTAACTCTTACCCAGTACCACTGGCTAAATTTAAAGTTGGTGAGTCAACTGTAGATATGGCAGGGCACTATCTTAGAAATGTATTGCAACTTGAAGCACATTTAGAACAAGAGCAATTACCTAAATATGGGTTACGGTTTTTCTTACCTGATGGTGACAATACGGATATTACCACTCGCGTAGAAGTTGGTAATGGTCAGCGTCCTGTATCCAAAAGCTACCAGCTAGATCGCGGTAAATTTGAAAACTTTATGCATGCGACGTTGCTTGAGCAAGGCGTTGATTTTATTGACTCTGCAAAAGTGGTCAACATTGCTATCAATGAATCATCTCACCGTGTCACCTATGTTAAGGACAGTGGTTCAGAACATACGATAGAAGCTCGTTGGGTGTTAGACGCAAGTGGTGGTGCGCGACTATTGCAAAAAACACTTAACCTTGAAGCGGTGCATACCAAAAGTCACCACTCAGCATGGTTTAGGGTTGCTGGCAAAGTGGAGATCAACGATCTATCCACCGATCCACAATGGTTAGCACGAGTTCCTGAAGTTGCTCGTCAATTATGTACTAACCACCTGATTGGCAAAGGTTACTGGGTGTGGATCATTCCACTATCAGGAGATAACACCAGTATTGGTGTGGTGGTTGACCCTGAGTACCACGATGTGGAACAGCTTAAGACATTAGAGTCTACGCACGCTTGGTTAAGCCAGCACGAGCCACAACTGGCAGCGCTATTACAAGCTAAACAGTTTGAGGTTATGGATTACAAAGCGATGGGCAACTTTACTTATCGTTGTGAATCATTGTTTAGTCCAAATCGCTGGGCGTTGACCGGTATTTGTGGTTCGTTCACAGATCCATTCTATTCACCAGGCACTGACTTTATTGCCATTGCAAACACACTGATTTGTAAATTGGTTGGTGAAGATCTTGCTGGAAACGATCTTAAAGCGCCATGTATGGCTTCCGAGCAGATGTACTTTGCTGGCTACGACTCATTAATCAGCACAGTAGAGAATCAATACGGCATCTTTGCACATAATTTGGCAACCAGCTGTAAGCTGCTGTGGGATGGCACATTAGCATGGTCAGGCGCAGGCTTGATGTTTTGTAATGACCGATTTACAGATGCAAAAATTGCCATGGAAGTATCAGATGAACTGATGCTAATGGGCAAGCTGCATACCACAATGCAGCAAGTATTCCGTCGCTGGAGTACCTCAATTCCTGACCGCGAGCTGCGCAAAGACATTATTGTCGACCAGCTAGATAATTTTGGCCAACGAGCACAAAGAGCGTTAGTGCAAGATTATTCAGATGAAGCGTTAGTGGCGCAGGTCAAACAGAACTTCAATACGTTGTGCACATTGGCTGTCGCAATGTTCAAACTAGTAGAAGATAAACCCGTTACAGATTCAGAAGTGGCTTTATTGGTATCCGGTTACCGTCATGAGCCTGAGGTAGAGACTGAGCTGAACAATTTACTTTTCAATCATTAATATTAAATAATAAAACTTGGAGTATATCATGCAAGGAACAGTAACTAGCGTATCAAAAGCTCGAGTTGGTGAGCGTTTTGAAGAACTAGTCTCAAAACATCCACTGTGGCAAAACCCACTTCTAGTGGCATGTTCTAAGAACGAATTAAGTCTTAAAGACTATGGCTACTTAATTGCTCAACACTTTTACTATTCAAGAGGGTTTACACGGCTATTGTCAGCCCTAATGATGCAGTGTGACGATGATAAGTTCAGAGCTGAGCTTTCTCATAACTTATGGGAAGAAGCTGGCGAAGAAAATATGGAAGAGCGCCATTCAAATTTACTACGTAAAATGATGAATGATGTTTTTGATATTGCAAATCCAGACGGAACCGATTTTAAAACCTACACCGTGACGTATTTTGACGAGTGCCTACGTTTTCTTAAAAACACGAATAGCATCGGTGCTGCGGCATTCCTTGGTTGGGGTACTGAAGGGGTTGTTGCCAATATTTATGAATATTGGTTCGAAGGCCTAAAAGGTTTAGGTGTAGAAGAAGAAGCGCTACGTTATCTAAGTCTACACATGGAGTGTGATGATGAGCACGCAGAAGTTATCGAAAATATCGCACTATCACAGTGCAATGATGATGTGTCTTCACATGCACAAGAGATTGAGGCAGCGATCAACAAAGCACTCGATTTGCGTGACGAGTATTTCCGCGCAATCTACCAAGATATTACGACAGCGAAGATTGAACCGCTAGTATCGGCTATTTGTGGTAAGCAACCGTACTATAAAGTTGAAGATGTGCCTTCGTTTAGTAGCTCATTAACGCAAAATAGCGGTGTGAAGTTATATAGCAACCAACAACAAGATGATGGCATTAACTTTGAAGTAAGCCGTTTTAATATTGGTTGTGAAGTGATGGATCCAAGGTTACTTGAGATCCCTGAAGGCTGTCGCAACGAGTGTCATAAGCATGCTCACGAATCAATGTTCTATGTTGTATCAGGCGAGGGTCGAGTGCATATTGCTGATGAGCATATTGAAGTGTCAGCAGGTCAACTTGTTTACGTACCACGCTGGGTTGATCACTATAGTGAGAACACCGGAGAGGGTAAACTGACTATTCTTGCAATCACCGACTTTGGTTTGACTAAACACTTTCCAAATAACACTGACTTTAGCTATAGAAAAAAGCAACAAGAACAAGTTGCTTAATTATTCCAAGTTCTGGTTAGTTAGGCTCAGAGTCAAGGGTGCTTGCACTCTGAGCTACTCATCCTTTCGTTTTTTGACTATTTATTACTGTTGACTTGCAGTTTTTTCAACTTCTCACTCATTCAAGTACATATATAACGTTGCATGTTGTTTGTAGCTTTTTGATTATTATTAGTTTTTTCTTTTTCTCTTCACATTCTCATGACTTTTTTTAGCGTGCAATTAAGGTTGCATCTGATGCAATCATAGTTTGACGTATTTTGTATTTTAATCATTGTTAAACTGGTTAATAATGTGTTTTAAGGAATGTTCATAATGTTACAACAAGGTTGCATTTCGCTATTTTATCTTATGGTTTTCTCTATTTTATTGAGTATTTTGAAACGCTCAATAGGTGGTAAATAGCAGCGTAAAACCCCGTGTAATAACTAATACCAACAGTTCTTTATAAGGCAAAAAACGAAATAACAAAGTAAGGAGATGTTTTTGTTATTACTTTTTTACCTTTCTCGTCACACAAAGAAAGTTGGAGCCATGGTGCACTGGGTGGGCAATACCATTGCAGTAAATGATTAATGAGCGTTTTCCTGTAGTAAGTTGCGTCGGATGTTCATAAAGAGGGGAAGTATGGATAAGTATAATAAAGTACTAAACGGGGTCGGAGCTGAAAATCTAATTATTGATAGAGATGAAGACTTCAAAGCCTGCATCTTAGCTAAAAATGAAGAGCTTGCGAGTATTATTCAAGGTGAAACGGGAACAGGTAAAGAAGAGTTTGCTAAATTAGTGCATCGCAAACGTATTTATCTGCAAGGAGAAGAGGTTCCTTTCGTTTCTGTTAACTGTGCAAACTTTAATAACGAATTATCGTTATCGCTTTTATTTGGTCATGTGAAAGGTGCCTTCTCAGGGGCTGAAAAGAGCACAGATGGCTTTATCGCAGAAGCAAACGGTGGGATTTTATTTTTAGACGAGATCCACACCTTGTCTATCGAGACCCAGCAAAAATTACTGCGGGTACTCAATGATGGTTCTTATAGCCGTCTAGGAGATACCAAAACGCTCTACTCTAAATTCCAAGTTATCGCTGCGACGACTAAAGACTTGGATGAAGAAGTTGAAAAGGGCACTTTTTTAATGGATTTAAGGTTTCGGTTACTGGGCATCGAGTTAACCATGAAGCCACTGCGTGAACGCAAAGACGATATTCCTAAACTGATTGATGTTTTCCTTAAAAATAAGGACATTATGCTCAGTCCTGCACAATATACTGAGTTAGTCAGCTTATGTAAGAAGTATTATTGGCAAGGCAACATTAGACAGCTTTTTGGGGTTTTGAACGCCTGGATTGCGATGTGCGATGGTAAAGTGAATATTGCTTATTTTCCACAATATAACAACATGCTAAAACCATCAGCAGTGTCTAAAAGTGACAAAGGTGGGTATGGCAAAGTCATGTCAGTATTAGAGCGTGCTATTAGCCTAGATATCTCCTTTTCCGAAGCAATAGAAGAAGTTGAATGCTTCATTATCGAAGAAGCAATGGGTCTCAATCCCAGCGTTTCTGACGTTTATCAAGGTTTACAGCTAAGTAGAAATAATTTTTACGTAAAAAGACGAAAGTACGGCTTAACGTAATAAAAGACCAATCAGCCTTAATACTTGCTCAATTTGAAGGAGTAAATCTGACGCTAACAGCGTGCTCGACAAGATTTTCTCGCCTCAAAATAGACTACTTACTTAAGACAATTGGTATAAATCACTTTCTGAGGTGGCAGACAGTTACGCCGCCTCTGCACTTCTTTATAACCACTGTTCTTTGGCTTAAATACGCGCTATCACTTTTACCAAATTCGTTTTAAGGCTGCTGTATCTTTGCAGTCCGTGCTACACTCCTGCCGTTTGTAATTTGGCCGTCGTGATTTGCCCATCATCGTACTGAGTGAGTTTTACTCATTATCTCGATGTACAAAGTCGATGCTCAAATTTAAGAGCCTGATATTCGTATAATGAACGCTAACCCATTTTGTCTGATGCTTGCTCAACTTGAGGGCGTAAAATAGTCGCTAATGATGTAAAAAGTTGCTTATTTGGCATAACCAAATAGTCAAACTTTTGCTGTGTTATCGATAAAATTGTCTTACCTCAAAATAGAGCAGTTAATGAGGCAAATTGGCATAAGCTATGGTGTGGAGTAAAGCTTATATGCTGTTAATGATCGATAACTACGATTCTTTTACGTACAATTTAGTACAGTACTTTCAACGTTTGAATATTGAAGTATTGGTTAAGCGTAATGATGAACTTAGCATCGCTCAAATTAAGCAGCTTCGACCAAAGTATCTAGTGTTGTCTCCAGGACCTTGTACGCCGAATGAAGCAGGTATATCACTGCAAGTAGTGGAACAGCTTCAGGGCAGTTTGCCTATTCTGGGGATCTGTTTAGGTCATCAGACAATTGCGCAAGCACTAGGAGGTAATGTGCGCCGTGCCAGACAAGTCATGCACGGTAAAACTTCTCTTGTATATCACAATAATAAAGGGGCATTTAACGGGCTTCCTTCGCCTTATGAAGTCTGCCGATACCATTCACTTATTGTAGAAAAAAACGCCTTGCCAGCAACGCTTGAAGTGAGCGCATGGACACAGTCCCCAGAAGGTAAGTTTGATGAAATTATGGGACTTGTCGCACCAGATAGGGCGCTTGAGGGAATACAATTTCATCCTGAAGCAATCTTGACCGAGCATGGGTTAGCATTACTTGATAACTTCCTAAAACGCTTCTAAAGTTTAAACAAAACCAGCTCTGTTTTGTAATTGTGCAAATAATCTGCACGCTTGAGGTCGTGTGGGTATAATACCAATTTGACTTAATACTTGCTCAATTTGAAGGAGTAAATATGACGCTAACAGCGTTAAAAA
>NZ_RCSQ01000156.1:0-13498 GCF_004103255.1 Pseudoalteromonas sp. PS5 | reverse complement strand
TTAAGTCAAATTGGTATTATGTTTTATTGCACACGCATCGACACTGAAATAGCACAGTGATCACTTAGCATTTTGTCCTCTTGCATATCAGCAAAAAAATGCACGTTCGGTTCAATAGCAACTGAGCTTGCCAGCGCCTTGCTCACTAGAATATGGTCAATAGGCACAGGGTAACGCGGATGACAGCCCTGCAGAGGTTTTGTCACATTGACCAGCGGAGCTTGTTCTAGAGTTTGGTTATCAATCAGTTTTCGCCAAAAGACGTTACCGTCCTGGCTCAAGCGGTGGTTAAAATCCCCCAGCACTACATACTGCTCGTCAGCATGCGCTTGGATCCATGATTTCAGCACTGGTAGTTGCTGAGCCAATAACTGACACGCTGGCCTATCAGAGTCTTGATAATCGGAGACAAAACAGCCGCTTTTGAGATGGACATTGAGTACTGATACTTCACCAGTTTGAGTCTGTAAAGTGACTTCTAGTCCATGCCTTAAACCTTCAACTCCCATCGCTAACGGCCCAAAGCTCTCTACATTGCTAAGTGCTATTTCTTTTTTTTATTGCAAAAGCGGTTTTTTGTTGCGTCGATGTGTAACTACTTCCTCTACAGTCATACGTACGGCTATTTTCTCTCGCCGATAATACCAGCTGCCACTTTTGTGCAGGAAAAATTTGCTCCAAAGCAGCTACCGAGTCTACTTCTTGGAGCGCAATAACGTCAGCATCTAAACCATCAGCATATTGGCGTAGCGCCAATATTTCGTCCTGACTTCTTGGTCTACACCCTGAACTTGCTGGGTAAGCTAAATGTTCAATATTCCACGACGCTATTTTGAGCGGTGCAACTGAAGTCGACCCCTCTTCTGTTGAGCTGCACCCAGCAATCGTTATCGAAGCGCTAAACGCGAGCAGTAATGCTTTTAGTGTTGTTGTCATAATTAACCTAGTTTATGCAATAAAATCTAACGTTAGCAGTAGTCTTTTCTGATGATTTGCCGTTTTAGGAGAGCGGTGTACTAGACCCTTGCCTTCATTTCCAGCCCACCGTTCCCCCTTTAAAAGCGCCACATCACCACATTCTAAAGACCTGACTGTTACATTAGAGTCAATGATCAGCCTGTCATTCTCTCTTTTAACTAAGTTATTATCAAGCCATTCGCTGCCAAGTCCAGCCAAAGTCGTGACCAACCTTACTGGTACTTTATCGACATGGAATTTAGGACACATCGCAGAATGTAAAGTTTTAAGTCGTAACCCAACCACGGTTAAGTCAAATAGACAACTAAACATGTCAACTATGCCGGTAATATAAACTAGAATCTCATCATCTATATGTAATCGACTGAGCGCATCTTTCATCTCAACAGCAATATTGTTAGCGGCAATTTGCGCTACTATATCTATGTCAGGCGCCGTTTCTAAAAAATCATTTATCTGTTTTTGTAATTGGCTTGATAGCGACTGCTGCCATACCGCAAGATTACACTCTGGCTGATAAATTTTGGTTAGCACGTTGGCTTGCTCAGCACTTTGGTAATGGCTTAGTTGGGTAGATCTATCTTGTGCTACACAATTGCTCATATTTGTTTCCCGATATAATGTATTTTTAGTCAATAAACTGGCGCAGCGAATAATTTTTGAAATGGCTATAAACTAAGGCTAAGGAGCCTATTACGGTCAAAAATACTTCAAGTGCTTCATTGACTCTATCCTCCCCGATTAGCCAAGGTGTGAGCAGCAAGGCTATACCTAAGACACCGACCAAAAATACTTTTGTAGATTTATGGCGCATGCAGCCAAGTGTAAGAATAGGTAGACTGATAGGTACAATTGCCAGTAATAACCATTGATGAAACGACTCATCAAACAGTACCGCGGCACTTGCCATAACAGGTAGGGCAATAAACATTAATGGGAAAATTAAGCAATGAAAAATACACAGTATTGATAACCCAATTGCAATTTTATCTCCCAGAATTTGTCGTTTCATTCGCTTACTCCCATTGTCTATTTGATACAATATAACATACCAAAATAAAAATGGGAGTAGTACCACTTTATTCAGCTATTGGTTTATCTTGAGCTATCGGGATCTTGTTGATAGTACGAGCGAAAGTAATTTGGAAATACACAGTTATTCGGTTTTGAGTCTATAAAGAGCCATCCTTTTTTTCATTGTGAGCCACAATTAATCGATTCAGTTCTTGCTTACTTTGCTCTGGTGTTTTACCTGAGGTATCTAGCACGATACAAGCTGATTGCCATTGCTGGTATTTTCTTGACGTTACGCTTTCCCATTACGGCAATATAAGATTAGGAATATCTGACAGCCTTTTCTCTACACGCTCACGATGTACTTTTTGGTCAGAGCAAATCACTTCGATTTCGATATACGATGACTCTGCTGTGCGCGCAACATTCAACCATGCTTCCCGAGATGCGGCTACCGGATTGGTTGAATCAGCAATTACTGGAATACCATTTTTCAGATTTTCAAGTGCAAGGGCATAAGCAACTTTATAACCTTCATCGTAAAGATCACTAACACCACTATTTTTTAATGTTTGCTCTATTGTATCAACTCGTATGTGGACTGCACCGAACATTGATGAAAGAAATCTAGCAAGTTCAGTTTTACCAGTCGCAGGGAGACCTCCAAAAATATACAACATAATATTTTATTTAACCTAAATTAAAAAATAAAAGAGAAACCTTAATTAAGATTACACAGGCATTATTTCTTGCCCGAAATCAATTAATAATTAGTGCATAAAACACTCAACACTTAAGCCTTTAGATCTCGGTTATATTTAAGCATTTAATGCTTGGTGGTGCAAAAAGAAATGCACTTAGCTTGTCTAACACTCCGTTATTTTCAATGAAACTAAGATATGCTTGATGGGACTCCTTGGATAGCCATATTTCATAGCAAAAAGCGCTTAGGGAGCACCACAGGGTGAGAGCATACTTCGTTAACGACCATTAACCGAAGATAAGCTCTGCCCTGAATTCATCGTCAAAGCTGGCCCGAACGCACTTGCCACGTATCGAATCTTTGCGGCCTGTGTGCTGGTTTACCAGATTGCGAACAACCCGCCTGAACAGCGCCATATTCTCAGCCGAAATCGGTTCGCTGATCTGGCAAGCATCTTCCTTAAACACCACGTCCAACACCCAATGCTGTTGGTTCTCGATGTGCCAATGATGGCGGATGGCTTTTTGCAACATCTGTGCATCTGGCTCGACAGAAGTAACATAAAAGTGCGTGTCTATTTTTGTTGTCGGGCCAGACTTACTGTGTCTTTCAACCGCGACCAGCGAAGTGAGCCCGGGCCATTTTTCTCTTACCTCTTCAGGCAGTTTGTCTGCCTTCAAAGCATAGGTGATGCGGGTTTCCTGGCGTCCATGACCATTGCTGACTTGTACATCTTCAGGCAAATTCTCCTCTTGTTCAAAGGCTGCTTCAAAACATGAAGTGACTGCTTTATAGAGTGTTTTCTGATTCGCTTTGACTTGAACCAAGTAATCAGCCCCTCTTGAAATCAGTGCTGAGAGCGTCGCTTTCTGACAATGTAGTGCATCTAGTGTGACGATAGAATCTGAAATATCGAGCACATCTAATAAGGCCCTAACTGCCGGTATCTCATTGGACTTATTTTCTACCGTTCGCTGATACAAAGTTAAACCAGACTCGCAATCAAAAGCAGACACCAAGTGTAAGTTATCCTCACTCTTTTTACTGGCACCGCGCAGGGTTTTGCCATCAAACGCAATGATTGGCTTACCTGACTGAGACCGTTGCTCGTTAACCCAACTGAACAAGGCCAAAACCAATGAATCAGTCTCTACTGTCTTAAGAATTCGTGCAATGCTATGTCGCGTTGGAATACCGTGCTTAAATGCTCTGAACTGCCTGAGCCAAGACAGTTTACTGCGCCCGAACACTTCGATATCTTTCCAGCCTTCACAACCGGATAATACTGCCGAGATGATAAGAAACAAAACATCAGCAAGATCATGATGTTGATTAATGGAAGAACGCTTATCTTCAACAAGTTCAAGGTGGCTAAATAACGACATAATTAACAAGTAGATAGTGATAATGTGGGCGTTATTAGATCAGAAAAAGACCGAGTGTTAAAGCCTTTTTACAAAGTGTGATCCCGCCGTGGGGAGCACCAAAATACTGGACTGAGTGTGTTTTAAGATCGTTTTCGTTTTTATCATGGAGTTTGGTTTTTTCGGTTACATGACAAGCATAAATTAAACATTACTTAACACTGCCAATGAGCTAAGCACAACAACTAAGTCGTGGGTTTATTAAATTGTTTGCTGTGCTTACTCAGGATTATCAACTACTTCAACTGTTTGTGACTCTCGTATCACCCTCTTAATTAACGACTCTACTTCACTTCTAAAGTCAAATATATCACTTGAAGCCAATATATCGCCTCGGTAAAGTTTGTCACTCTTACTTAATTTAAAAAAGAAGCCTTCCTCCTCATCCATTTTAATCACATGAAAGTTTATTTCATCACCAGCAAACTCTCTAATGTTATCAACTCTTGCTGCCAAATCTTCTTTTTTAGAAACAAAGCTAGTCAGCAATTCATCCTGGCCCAATTTCAACGATATATTATATCCATCACCGTATACTGGCTTTGATATTTCATAACGTGACTTAATCTCTTTTTTATCCAGCACCATGCTTTTACAGCTCCTATTTTTTAAAATAAAATTTAAAGCGATTTTTAACGAAATATCTTTGTAACACGTCTACATCACATTAGCTTGTAATACCTGGTTGTTTTAATTTTAATACCACTCAGGTTAAGCTTTGGTTCAATTTGTAATGAGGATAATGTTTTTCACATAAAAATAGGTCATGACTATGTATTACTTAATAATTATAACAATTTTATATAGCAGTTACACCGCTGCCAACGAAATAATACCTGAGCTAGAAATTGAGCCGGTGACTCCGGGAGTATTTATTCATAAATCATATAGTCAGATTGCCGGCTGGGGTTTGGTAAGCGCAAACGGCTTAATTGTTGTTGAAGATAAGAAGGCATTTATTATCGATACCCCATGGTCTTCTCGAGATACGGAAAAGTTAGTTGATTGGATACACTCGCAGAAGTTTACTTTATTAGGGAGTATATCTACCCATTCTCATGATGACAGAGCCGCTGGTATTAAATGGCTCAATGAACATGGAGTCTCAACCTATGCAACAGACCTTACCAATAACTTGCTAGAAAAAGCAGGCAAGACCCAAGCTACGCACTCTATCAAGAAGAATAAATTTGTGTTAGCGGACGGCTTATTAGAAGTTTTTTATCCTGGTGGCGGGCATACAATTGATAACATCGTGGTTTGGCTACCAAAATCAAAATTGCTATTTGGAGGATGTTTTGTGCGTAGCCTTCAATCGCAGAGCTTAGGCTATACTGGAGAAGCTCAAATTGAGCAATGGCCGCATTCTGTTGCTGCTGTACTATCAAGATACCCTAATGTAGAGATCGTCGTTCCTGGTCACGGTGCGATTGGTAGTATTGAATTGCTCAAGCACACAAAAAAATTGGCAAATAAAGCCACAAAAAGTGGGGGTTAGCTTGCATGACGAGGCAGGTGTTCCTGCCTCATACAAACTGATAGCGTATGAATCAAGTCGAGGTTAATTCAACCGATTTACTTCAATACAGCTATCCATATCTTTTAAATCACAACCTTTATGATAAAACGCATCGCGCTTTTCAGGGGTCGTTGCCATTTTTGCTGCTTGACGGCAACCTGAAATATCACCAAGTTCACAGCTTTTTGCATAATATAATGCCGCGCCTTTTTTATCTCGTATACGCTCTAGACCGCGCCATGCAAAGTTATAACATGCTTGTGCATCATTGTTCGTACAACATGCTGTATTTGCTTGCTGCAAAGCACGTGGAAACTTATCAATTTCGACTTGGCAAACTTGAGTCACTTTTTTTGGCATCTTTGGTGGTACACGCACAAAAAAGTTCTTGGTCGCGATTTCTTTCTGTTGATAAGCAACAGATATAGTCCACTTACCGTTAACAAGCTCATTCGCGTTTTCAAACTTCCACATCGCAAAATTATCACGGCCAAAATATAATGTATCTTCCCAAGAGGAGGTTATTTCTGGTTTTCCATTGATCATGATCTCTGGATGCACAACCGTTACAGTAACTGGTACTTTAGTCGCAACATAGCTCGTACTGTTTGGATTTTCAGTCGTGCTATTGATTAGTTGATTTACCTGATAGCTAAAGCCAAAAAAGTTTCCTAGCTCAGCAGGTACGGCAAAGCCTTTTTTGAACTCATACCCCACAAGTTGGTTGTTTTGAAAAAGAGGCTGTGCATGACCTGATTTTTTAATCTCAGCACTGCCAAGCTCTATCGTATTTTTAACTACTTCTGTGCTTTCAGTGTTAGAAGCAGTTTTACAACCAGAAATAAAAATCGGTAATGTCGCTAAAAGGAGGGAAATGATGGTCTTTTTCATAATTTAATCCTTAAAAAAAGTGGCGCATTTTAAAAGAATTAAAAAGACATTGTCAAGTTACCATAATATATACAGACTGTTTTAAATTAATACCACTTGTTAATCTAACTATGCTTCTATTGGTATTATTTTTAATAATCATAATTCTTAAGCCTCGAATTTTTTAATTACTTCAAGTGACAAGTGATACTTCATCATTTTAAAAGTGCCTTAGCAGCCATAGTTTTAAATATTTTCGACTAACCATAGAAAACAGCTTTCCCAACGTTTTGTCACTGTAATAGACCGAATGCAAGCAATTGAAAGCAAACGGTCATCAACAAGCCATACCATTATTGGGTCAGCACACATAAATACCTATAAAAGGTAATTGCATTAATGAACAATATATAATCTTTTAGCTACTTGTAATATTTATTTTGCTAAATCTATCCATTGACCCTGAGTAAGCTCACTTAACTTCTGTGGATTTAGTTTAAACACTGAGTTAGGAGTTCCCGCCGCAGCCCAAATCTCAGAGTACTGATTCAAATCTTCGTCTAATATTGTATGAACTGATGAATTATGAGCGACTGGTGGCACGCCACCTATTGCATAACCAACTTTTTCACGTACAAAATTAGCATCAGCTTTGGTAAGCGTAATACCTGTTGCTTTTCTAACTTTGTCAGCGCATACCATGTTAGAACCAGAAGCAACAACGAGTACCGCTTCACCGGTTTCTCCATGTTTGAATATTAGTGACTTTGCGATTTGAGCAACTGTACACCCAATAGATGCTGCGGCATCTGAAGCTGTACGAGTTGAGCTAGGCATTTCCTGAACTACAAAGTCTTGACCATTTTTGGATAAAAACTCTTGCACTTTCATTGATGAAGGTTTCAATTCCTTTGACATATATTCTGTAACCTCATTAATTAAACTATAAATATAACGCCTTATTCACTATCAAAATACCTAAATAAACCGCTATGCTCTGGTATAATACTGACTAACAATTACACGACATTGTTACAAAGTAAACTGATAAATAGATGCAAGAGAAATTTTCATCTTAATTATTTTATTTAGACATCGGCTACCTTGATAGGCTAAATACTACTAGCGCTAACTTCATAAGCTCCCCACCCTTCCTTGTCCATCACAACGTATCAAACTTGTGAGCTGCGTTCGATAGAGGCTTCACTCCTTGCGTAATTTCGTCTTCGAGATTGTTGGAGAACCGAGAACTCAATGCCGCTGGTTTTGCAAAGTAATAACCTTGTAAAAAGTCAGCTCCAATTTCTCGTAGCACTTGCGCTTCCGTTGGATCTCTCCCCTCCCTCACAAACAGGTGAACCCGAGACTGAATTATGGCGTATTATGTATCAACAACGCTGTACCGCTAAGAGGTTAGGTTTGAAAAATCATTCGCGAAAGGTACCATCATCAAGGCTGAGTCGCCTTGCTCATTTGGGTGGATTGGCAGGTCAAGTTGCATCAAATATGTTATTTGAAGGCGCAAAGCAGGCGCTTCAAGGGCAACCTGTGAAACGAAACGACCTATTGCTACAGAGCAAAAATATTGATGCAGTTGCGAAGAAGCTGAGTCACTTGCGCGGTGCGGCAATGAAGTTAGGACAGTTACTTTCAATGGATGCTGGAGATCTGCTACCACCGGAACTTGCCATGCTGCTGACTCACCTGCGTGCAGACGCTATGCCAATGCCACATAAGCAACTCGTTGGTGTCTTGGAGCATGAATTAGGGCAGGACTGGCTCGATAAGTTTAGTCATATTGAACTGAAAAGCTTTGCACAAGCGTCGATTGGGCAAGTGCACAAAGCAACCACCGAGAATGGGCAGTCTCTTGCAATCAAAATACAATATCCAGGAGTGGCTCAAAGTATTCATAGCGATGTAGACAATGTCGCGAGCCTAATCAAAATGACGGGGCTACTTCCTAAAGGGATTAGTATTGACCCTTTAATTGAGGAAGCAAAGTCGCAGCTTCTCGCGGAGACCAATTACCAATTAGAAGCAAATTATTTACAGCAATTTGCCAGAGGACTTTCTGATGACACGCGCTTTAAAGTCCCAGCTGTAAATCAAGCGCTAAGTAGCCAGCATCTGCTGAGTATGGAATATGTCTGTGGCGCGCCGCTTGCAGAGACCGTTGCTTTACCACAATCTGTTCGCAATGACATAATGACTGCACTCATTGAGCTGTTCTTTATCGAAATGTTTGAGCTTAAATTGATACAAACAGATCCTAACTTTGGTAACTATTTATATAACAAAGACACCCACCAAATCGTGTTATTAGACTTTGGCGCAACGCGTATCGTCAACAATGCGATTAGTGTTGGGTATAAAAACCTGTTACGGGCAGCGAGAGAGCAAAACCGTGAAGCTGTTAAACAAGCTGCATGTGACATTGGATATTTTGATACTGATATTGCACCCGAGTACTGTAACGCGGTTATTGAGCTGTTTTTACTTGCAACAACTCCACTTCGGTGTGACGGCCCATTTGATTTTGCTAACAGCCAGCTAAGTAAAGAGATAAGTGAAAAAGGACTGGCTTTAAATCGCCATTCCAACGAGTGGCACACACCACCTGTAGACGCTTTATTTATTCATCGAAAGCTGGCGGGGTTATATTTAATCGCAGCCAAATTGCAAGCCAAAGTAGACTTAACGCCACTGCAACGCTACTTAAGTTAGACTAAGGTAAGGAGGCTGTTGTTTGAGTAAGATACACAATCCAACAGCACAATACCACTCGAGCCGGCCGGATAATCATTACAACGCAAAGTCGCTGACACCCACCGTAATATGTGTATACCAAAGCAACCGTCTACACTTTAAGCCTGCACTCAATGGATTGAGAGACAAATTATGACAACGGTCTGAAAAGACCGTCAGTTCAAATAACACATACAAGATATCCAAAACTTTTTTGGTTCTCGTTATTAACACTCGTTATTTACCTTATGCGACTCAACTTTGGCGCCCTGTGTGATGATAAAAACTCGCCAGAAACTGTGAAATAGCGCAGCGTTAGCGCCATTTAATAAACCATGTGCAACATGGGAGCGTTCGAGACCGATATTGCACATTAGTGTTATAGCGCAGTGATTAACTGTTTTTACTTACAACGACTCTGCGTCAATTACAGCATGCTTTTAAACACGCCATCTTTGCGTATAAAATGGTGGAAACATGCAGCACCAATATGAACGACCAGAACAAGTAACAGTAGTAGCACCGCAAAACCATGTCCCTCACGAAACACAGCAAAATACTCAATATTTGCCACCATTGCCGCTGGCATAGTCAATAGGTCGAACACGACAATTGGTCTTGCACCAAAGTACTGCATCAATAGACCGCTAACCGGTATGACTAACATTAAAAAATACAAAAGCCAGTGACTAAACTTTGCCAGCTTAACTTGAATAACGGGCATTGTTGATGGCCGCGCTGGGGCTGTCGATTGTACTCGCACGATAAAACGCAATATCAGTAATATTAACGCCAGCACGCCAAATGACTTATGCAATCCAAGTAAGCTCAGCTGCCATGGCTCCAGTGAGCTCACCATGGCAAGTCCTGCACATACCATAGACAATATCAAAACCGCCATCGACCAGTGTAATAATCGCATAGTAAAAGTATAGCGAGTCACCAGCTTATTCACTTTCTTTCCCTCCCAATGCCCCTATTAACTGTTCTTTCGCACGGCGTCTATAAGACTCAGCATAGGCGGTCGAACGTGCTCTTAAAATAGGATCGGCTGTTGCCGATAACCCCGTCGGTAAGATTAAAGGGTCAAAGTTCAGTGCATGGCACCCTCCTTCCAATTGTGGTTGCCACTGGGTAATGTTAATTTCCCCTGCGTTTACTTGAGCTCGATTACTTGGCCACTGAATAGCGGGGTTATTTTCATCATCAGCCGGTGCCGCAAGAGTAAACTGCCATGTAAAACGAACATTGCCCTGTGCAATTCTAGCCGCCAGCTCTTTTTGCAGCGCCGCACTGTCTGTAAACGGGTTTTTGCTCGCCTCGCCTAATGGTAACATTTGCCAACGTACGGCCTGCTTATTGCTTTGTGCATCATGTAAGTAAAAGGCATTGATGCTATGGTAAGTCTCGAGTGCCAAACTTTCAGTGGGCGTGTAACTTGCTTTCCATGCTAAAAAGTCTGCGCTTTCAGGGTGCTTGGCAAAAAATGCCTTGATTGCATCACCACCCTGCTTTATGGCGACAAGTTGCTGATAAAAGTCATGCGGATTGCTCACAGCCATTACCGGAGGTGTATTCATGGCTATGTTCCAACGCTCTGAACCGGTAACAAAGCTGAGTGCAAAACTTCTAACAGGCGCACTCAACTCATCAGCATGTGGATTGTTACCAGCGATAGAAAACCGGCCGATAAAGGGGTGAACGCCTGCACTAAAAACTTCAGCATCCGAATAGTGCGTTAGCGACCCATTCGATACAAATTCTCCCGACACACAAACGCCTTTGGCATGCGCCCTTCTAAACCCGGGAAAGTGTGATTGCCCTTGTTGTAAATCAACAAATTGTTGGGCGGTAACTTTTGTGCTTGCCTGCGCCGGTTGCGTCAAAAATAGCACCGCGCCATACCAAGCGACGAACGCACTTATTCCATAAAACCTTGCCAAGGAATATCTAATCATAAAAATAAAAACCTCATTAAACCGAGCTTGAGATAACAAACTGCGCTGGCGAGTGCCGACTCGCTTATGGACAGCCACTCATCAGACCTTGGTTCCGGCAAAAAAATTTCACACCGCTACGCTCCAATAATCATACAAAATTGTATTCTGAACCCGTTGAAAACTGCGTTATGCTATAGCTAAACGACCAAACAAACCGCACAATGAAGATATTGCTTGTAGAAGATGACCACGACACTGCAGAGTTTATTTGTAATGGCTTAAAGCAAGCTGGAGAATCTGTGGATCATACGCAGTGCCCAAAAGATGCAATAATAAAAGCCTCCACCACCTCATTCGATGCCATTATTTTTGATAGGCTACTGCCGTCGATGGATGGCCTAGACGCAGTAAAAATCCTTCGAGCGAGCCACATCTTAACTCCTATCATTATGCTAACGGCATTGAGTGACACCGCAGCACGGGTTGAAGGCTTGGAAGCTGGCGCAGACGACTACTTAGTTAAGCCCTTTGCATTTGTCGAGTTGCATGCAAGACTAAAAGCACTGTATCGACGCAAACCAGCTGCGCAAACCGTGAATGAATTACAAGTTGGTTGTGTAAAACTACTCAGAACATCAAGGCAAGTATTTAGAGGTGAAAACGAGATTGAGCTAATGCCAAAAGAGTATCAGATTTTGGAATTTTTAATGCTTCACCCTAATCAACTGGTTACCAAAACTATGCTGCTAGAACACGTGTGGGGGTTTAGTTTTGACCCAAAAACCAGTTTAGTTCAAACACATGTCAGCCGCTTACGTAACAAGTTAGACAAGCCTTTTAACAGTGAAGTTATCAAAACCATTCGTGGCAGTGGCTACTTACTTTCTGAACAATAATATGAAAACGAATACTCAAAAATACCATTTGGTACTGGCGCTTAAATTTTCTTTTCTATGTTGGATACTAACATGTGGTCTAGCACTTTTGGTATCGCACTTTGTGTCTCAAAGTGAACAGTCCAGACAACAAACCGAAATGCTTGAACTTATTGAGGAAGCCGTCGAGCTTTACCATAGTGATGGGTTGGAGTCTTTGGTAGAAGTATTTGAGTTAGCAGAAAATGAAACTTGGACCAAAGAAGAAGCGCAGGAGCATTGGCAAGAGGAAGGCTGGCTTATGGCGTTATACCAAAAGGACGTAACAATCGCTGGTGGCGATATAGGTTTTGAGCGAGCAAACACCGCAAATCCGCAGCTACAAACAGAAATAGATGAAGCAGCACAACACATTTTTTATCAGGCACAGCAAATCAACGATGGCCTTTATTTACATCTATGGCAGCGCCTTGACCACGATGTTGTTATTGCCCAGGACGCTAGAAAACAATTTATTGTGTGGCTAGCGATATTTTGCTGGCTGCCGCCTTTGCTCATCTTTGTCTATTTTAGACAAATGCAAGGCAATACCATTACCAAGCTGAGTCAACAACTCTCTTTAGTGGCTAAAGCGCCTGAGCTGCATCGCACCGTCGCAAAAAGCGATGACCCACAGCTGCTACAATTATGCAGTGTGATCAACACGATGCTCGACGAAATTACCAAGCTCCATCACAATATTAAAACAATGTCTGTGGGAGTTGCCCATGACCTTAAAACGCCTCTAACCCGCGTTGCAAACCGGCTACAATCTATGAGTCAAGACATAGACGATCCGGTACAATTAGCCGTTCACCTTGAAAAGGCCTGTGAAGAATTAGAAAAAATCATCTCGACTTTTAATAATTTAATCCGCTTGAATAGTATTGAATCTGGAAAATATCAACAAGGTTTTAAACAGATTGACTTATCAACACTGCTTTTAGATCTAACTGATAGCTTCGCTCCGGTTTTTGAAGACGCAGAAAAAACCTTATCCGTCTCGATATTGCCAAATATCAGCTGTTATGGAGATGCGGATTTGCTCGCGCAATTGGTCTGTAACCTGTTAGAAAATGCACTTGAATATACTAATCCAAGGGCGTCTGTATGGATCAGGCTGCAAAGTCACTCATCTGGCGTATTACTACAAATCGGTGATAATGGCCCTGGCATCGCAACGTCAGACCAAGCACATATTTTCGAGCGCTTTTATCGTGCCGATACTAGCCGTTCCTCTTCAGGTAATGGGCTCGGGCTAAGCATTGTCAAAGCAATCTGTGACATACATGAGGCTCGGATTTATTTGCTTGAGGGTCAACCGGGCGCTGTGTTTAATATTGAAGTGCCAACTCATTAGGGCCTGTTTATCTTTCAAGTTTGTTTTT
>NZ_RCSQ01000155.1:0-36168 GCF_004103255.1 Pseudoalteromonas sp. PS5 | reverse complement strand
AAATTTTTAACACTGTTAGCGCCAGATTTACTCCTTCAAATTGAGCAAGTATTAAGTCAAATTGGTATTAGTCGAGAAAACCTCAGCGTAAAGCTCGCTCCTTGATTTTCAGTGCTATTGGCAGTCAAGGTCGCCCCCATCAACTCAGCAAGTTGACGACAAATGGGTAAGCCGAGCCCCAAACTAGATGTGTCATGGCGTGACGCCTGAACTCGGTAAAAGCGTTCAAATATTTGTGTTAATTGAGTAGGAGACATACCCTGACCGCGATCAGCTACCGTGATAACCAGTTCATTGTCTTGATAATGTAGGTGTAGCATTACAATGCCGCCATCAGCGCCGTATTTAAACGCATTATCGAGTAGATTCACCACTATCTGCCTAACTCTTCCTGCATCGAGCGTAGCGGTTACGCCCGCTTGAATATCCGCTGTCAACGCCACACCTTGCTCCTGTGCCTGCGCTTGATAACGCACCAAAAGCGCACTTAGCAACTCAGAAACATTCACCTGTGTAGGTGACAACGTCAGTTGTTTTGACTCGGTTAACGATAATAAGCACAAGTCGTCGATGATACGATTGACGTTGTGAAGGTCTTGGGCGATCACTGCCAGCTGGGCTTTATCCATCGGCAAGATGCCGTCTTCCATTGCCTCCAAGCGTGAGCGAATGCCGTTAAGTGGGGTTCTGAGCTCATGGGATAAGTCTGAGTTCATTTGTTTATATTGCTGATGTAACCCCTGTAACCACGCAGCAAGATTATTGAAGCTGTTAATGATTTCACCCACTTCATCATGGCGCTTAAGCGCCAAGCGGGTATCTAACTCGCCCGACTCTATCGCCTTAAAGCTACGTTTAAGCTGTTTGAGCGGCGACAAGAAGTACCACGACCCCAGCCACGCAAGTAATGCAGCAATAATCGATAAGATGACCAAAGTAAGCATAAAATCGTCCAGCATCGCTTGCTGTAGCGCTTCCTTTTCAAACGACCTGTCTAGCAGTACCTTGGGAAGCCAAAATAATTCTTCATTTTGCGCCAGTTCATGTTGCACTTCATTAAATTGCACCACAAAGGCTGCAACACCGGGATGATGAATTGAAAATTGATGACCGGATTTGACCTGCTCATACTCAATTGAGAGCGTTGGGTCGAGGGTTTTTGCACTCGTGGTTAATTTGGTGTCTCGCCAAATAAACAGTTGCTCGGGAAAAGTCGCTGATAAAAACGTCAGCGTCGCTTCTGGGTTTACAAAAGCTTTGTCAGCCAATGCGGCTTCCACTAAGTCATCATCAAGCAATGTATGCCCAAATGTCACCGCACTTTGCTTATTGAACGCTAAAAAGGTGCGCTCCGCCGAGTGTTTAGATAACTGATAAAAGCTCCCAAGCAATGCAAAGGTACATAGTGCCACAAGTAAGGTAAATTTAGTTTTTAATTTCATGGCAATACCTTATGCGCGATAAATTGATAACCCTGACCATAACGCGTAGCAATAAACTTAGGCTCAGCTTTGCTATCGCCCAGTTTCTTACGAAGGTTTGCTAAATGCGTGTCAACGGCACGGTCTGTGATCGGTGCATCGCTCCCCCACACTTGCTCTATTAATTGTGCACGGCTAAATACTTGGTGAGGTTGTTTGGCCATGGTGAGTAGTAACTCAAACTCTACCGCCGTCAACGCAGGAGTCTGCTTTGCCACAGTGACGGATTTGCTCTCTAAGTTAATGCTTAAGCCATCAAACAGCAAAGCGGCACTTTGCTGTCCACGATAGCTGCGCTTACATAGGGCTTTTGCTCGGGAGATAACTTCACGCGGACTGTAAGGCTTACACACATAATCATCCGCGCCAAGTTCAAACCCCTCAAGGCGGTCGGTTTCAGACACTTTTGCGGTCACCATAATGGTAGGAATGTTGCGCATAACGGATTCTTTAAGTAGCTCACGACCATCACCTCCTGGGAGCATAACATCCAAAATCGCAAGCTCAAATGTGAGGTTCTGTAAGGCTCGATGGGCATCTGGGGCGTTATCGAAATGGACAACCTGCATATCCGCTTGTGCCAGATATAAACTTAAAATCTCGGCACTGCTTGGGTCATCCTCGACATATAAAACAGTATATTGGTTAGGCATTGTTGAAATTAACTTAACGAGTCGTGCTGAAGTATTCGAAGCCTTTTGATAGCCGCAATACCTTTCATCATTATTGTGATGAGAGTCAATCGCGCCCACGCAAGTAAGCGATCCGTCAGCTGATAATGTCAATAGCTGCACTATGCCACAACCGCACAGCTTATTAAACGTAGTGACCATAGCAAATTATACCAAGCTGCAAACACCGCATAACAAAAAACAATCAACCATTCACCCTCTTGGTTGATGGTAACTATTTATAATAAAAGGACTTTTACATTACTTATCAATGCAAAATCGCAACCTTTGCAACTCATAGTTAATAGTGTCACTAAGACACAAACACACAACAATACAAATTTTGATCGATTTAAACCTTAATGTCGCACAGACAACAAATTATATTTATTAACATAAAAACCCTTATTTTTGATTTAATCTGGACAATCGTTTATTGTGTCCAAAAGACAGTATCTAAATAACCGATGACTTCTGAACATGATTTAACCCAGTTTCACACCCCACTTTTTTCAGTAAACAACGTGCTATTTACAATGTTGCAGGACAGCCTAAAAGTACTGTTGGTAAAACGTACTAGCGCCCCATTTAAAGGTCGGTGGGAGTTACCTGGCGAGTGTGTTGATATTGAACTGGATGACAACACGGATATGAGTGCGCTGCGCAACATCAAAGCACTCACCGCTGCCACTCCGCAATTCTTTGAGCAGCTACAAGCCTTCTCAGGGATCAACCGTGATCCACGAGGCTTTAGCGTATCGCTGGTTTATTACGCCTTGATTTCACCGCAGTGTATCGCTGTAAAACCAAGTGCAGTGGAGGAAGTAAAATGGATGGATCTGAGTGCGATCCAAGATCTCGCAATGGCTTTTGATCATAAGCAGATCATCGCAACGGCAAGATCTCAGCTACAACAAAAAGCATTATATTCAATGATCCCCGTTTATTGCTTAGCGGATCAATTTACCATCGGACAACTTAAAGCTGCCATTGAGGCCATCATCGCCAAGCCTATTCAACGTAAAAGCTTAATAAGGCGTGTGGAAGCTTCCGGCATGCTTGAAGCACTCGATGAAAAAGTGAAGTCTGGTGGGCGACTGGCACAGTTATACCGGCTAAAGTCAGACACTGAAACTGTGTATTTTGAACGGAGTTTGAGCTTTGGATAAAGCGCAGATCGTGGCAGTTTTTACGACAACGACAATACTGCTCCTTGCAAATAATCTAGTGCCTGACATTGTGCTTGCAACTGTTCGATAAAATCCTTGGTGTGAGCCGGTGGGATCCGTTGGTTTGGCCAAAGCGCATAAATGTTACGAGTAAATTGACAGTCACCGATATATTTAAATGCTGTTTTAGAGTACGCGCGCAGCGCGGCTATTTCCGTCATTGGCAATACACCCGCACCGTTCGCTGAACCAACCAATTTTCTCACCAGAGTGATATCACCTACATAAGATACGTGATTGAACTGCGCAAGTAGTGTGAGCCATTCATCGGTTGCTGGAATTTGTGAAACTTTAAACGGTAAGAACAAAGTTTGCATAGACGCAATCTCTTTAGCGACCACTACCCGCACGGTAATTTGCCCCAAGCGCTTTTGATAGACGCTAGAATCCTCCAGCTCGCCAACACGGATCGCTAAATCAAAGCGTTTTTGGCTTAACAAGGCCACACTGTTGGCAGGTTCAACATGTAATTGAATATCAGGATGTTGCGACTGAAACGATTGCAGTGCATCGTATAATGGATCAATTATTAGGTTTTGCGGGCATAGCAGGTGGAACGTCTTAGCTTCTAGTGTCGAAAGCGTTTCACTTTTTGCATGCAGCGCAAGCAGCGGATCAGCCATCTCATCGACTACAGCTTGACCATGATTCGTTAATGTAAGTCCTCTGGCGCTACGCAGTAATAGCGGATAACCAAGCTTTTCTTCTAGCGCTAACATCCGTTTAGATAGCGTCGGCGCGCCTATGCCAAGGTCTTCTGCCGCCTTGGCAAAGCTTCCTCGGCGGCTTACCTCAACAAAGAGTCTTAAGTCATCTAGCATAGTTATCTCCGCAATCTTAGCTTTCCATTTTTGCCATTCTGATCGGCTGGCAACTCCCTACAATCATACCAACAGCCAAAGGAGGAAACATGCAAAAACTCATTTTTACATTACTGCTGTCATTGTGCCTGTCGTTTATGGTGTCTGGATGGGTTACGTACATCAATTTGGGATTAGTGGCGGACTTTACCACGCGATGGGCGCATGCCTTTGCTAATGCTTGGCCAGCTTCTTTTACCGCCGCCTATGTTTTATCAGCCCCAGTTACCACCGTTACTAAACGCATTATGGAGAAATACCATGGCCAACAACCACTATAACGTCAACTTTATCGCCCATATCACACCTAAAACCGAGCACTATCAAGATTGTATTAACTCAATCCAAGAGATCTTGCCAGCCACTCGAGCAGAAGTAGGATGTTTACGCTTTGAACTTTATGAAAATGAAAACCGCACCCAGCTTACCTTAGTTGAGCGCTTCGTCGATCAAGCCGCGTTCGATTTTCATCATCAGCAAGCTTACACCAAACAGGTATTTACACTGTATCAAGGATGGTTGGCAAAAGCGGTGGATATAATCGCCATCAAACCGCTGTAACCAACACTTTAGCTCGATATAGCACAATGCCATTTTATTAGGTGTTGTGCGATTGGTTTAGTGACTTGTTAAACCTTGGGTATTTTTACAAAGACGATATACTAAGGTGAAGTACAACAATAAAAGGAAAATGCCATGCCAGGATTACCAGCTGCACGGATTTCAGATATGCACGTCTGCTCTTTGGTGACTGGCACCGTGCCACATGTAGGCGGGCCAATATCAGGCCCTTCGGTGCCAAACGTGTTAATTGGGGGAATGCCTGCTTCTGTTGTTGGTGATATCGCTGTTTGTGTTGGTCCACCAGATACCATCGTAAAAGGCAGTACCAGTGTGCTTATCAGTGGCAGACCAGCAGCAAGAATGGGGGACACCACCAGCCATGGCGGTAATATCGTCCTTGGCATGCCAACGGTGTTAATAGGCTAAACACAATTAGCGGTGAGCTTAAAGCCTAGGTCTATCTACGCTCACTCGCTGTCCAAGCACCACGTTAATCAGACAGTAAGGCATATCGCCTATGCAGCTTTTCCAAAGACACAGCCAAAGCCTGTAGTGCGTTACGCTCCGATTGACAAGCCGCATTAAGCCTTGTCATCGCAGGGCGACGAGGACTGGTTCGATGTGTCGAGTCCAGCTGAGATAACCACTTTTGTGCAGGGTACAATACATCACGCTGCAAGATCTCTATACGGTGAGCAATGATGGCTAAGCAAGCGGGGATCTGCTTACAGTTACGTGGCCTAATTAATGCCTGTTTGCGCTGGCGGAAAAACTGGTAGTACTTACCAATACCATTGTCGATAGCTTTAGTAATTTCGTGACGGCGACCAAATTTTACCCATGTTAGCTTTTTCCACTGCGCGACATTAACTGGCGTCTGCTCCAGTGTATTCAGATCATGCGACAGCGACGATTTACCTAATAACGTTTGCCCAAGCAGCTTATAGTCTAAGGCCTGCAATTCCATTTCTAATCGTTTTAGTTGCGATAGCTGGTCAAACTGATTGGTGCTTTGTTGCTTCAGTACTTTTTTATTAAAAAGCTCAACTTGATCCAATACACTCACACCCTGCTTTACCGTCGTATTCGCTTTACTCAATGACTTTTTGTTGAATAATTCCAGCTGTCGAGCACACCAACCCCGCGCTTTACTTGGGTATCACTTGGCATTAATTGTGAGGGGTTAAATCGGGTCACCTCATCTAGTAGTCCCAAACCGCGCTTTTCTATTGTTTTCACCGAGTTTAAGTTGCTCTGATTAAACAGCTCAATATCATCCAACAACCCATGACCGTGCTTTTCCTGCGTTGACGTTGATTTTAAAGTAGATTTATCAAAGCTTCTGATATCATCAAGTAAAGAGCTAGGCTTAGATAACTCCACTTTACTCAGTAAGGATTTATCAAAATTTTGTACTTGTTGCAGAAAAGGCGCAGGACCCACTTCATCGCTCTTGGTTTTCAGATCCTTCAACCGAATTTTACGAGACTCGATATATTCTTGCGCTCGCTCCTTTAACGACTCAAATTCAGATAAATGCTCATTGCAATAGTCAAGCCACACTGCCATATCCGTATTGTCTCGCACTGTTGCAAATAAAGTGGAGTCGGTTGCATTGACAATAAGGTAAGCAGCAATGAGCGGATCTTTTAGCAAATTGTCATCAAGATACGGATGATGTTTATTGATTTGCAGTAAATGTCGGTTAATCTTTCGAGTGTAGTAGTACTCTTTCGCTAATACTGCGATCTTTTGTACATAAAAAGCGGTCAGAGTCAGTATTTTCGTGACATTACCAGGGAGTGTGATCCCAGAAATGACCGAAAAGCTGTTATCAATTGCCTTCACCAACTGTTTACCTGCTTCAGCCATCGCCAGCAAGAATTGGTTATTAGCAAATGTCGTCAAGGCTGTTCTCAGCTGATAGGTTTTATTGGCCAGCATCATCGTTTTGCTATCTTTAAAACGCTGAGAGCAAGCTTTAGCTGCCATTTTCACCGCATCTGTGTACTCTTTTACAGATTTGGCGGCAGAAACGATAGCGTTGATACCAGGCACTAAAGCAATACAAATTTCAGCAACCAAGCTTATCAACAGTTCGCGGATACTCACCCAGCATTCTTTGACAAAGAACATAAAGTCTTGCGCTATGCCTTTCAAAAAATCGATAACGGTTTGCGCGATTTCTTTTACCCAGTGGTAGCCCTGTTTAACGGCGGTAGCCATGACATTGCCACTTTTGATTTGACTCACAATCGCATTGGCAATTTTATGAATTTCTGATGATTCACGCCGCTGCTCTTCATTGTAATTTGACTGTACTTGGCGATCTTTCTCTTGTTTTTCACGCTTTGACTGTGTGATGTCTTTTTTGGCCTGCTTCACCATGTCTTTCAAGTCATCTTTATACAGAAACTTTGCACGGCTGCCATATAAAATCCTTACACAATCTCGCTTGGCCTCTTTGGCAAGCAACAAAGAGAAGTCATCAATCTCTTGATCTTGTTTTTCTGGAAATAGAAAGTGATGCAAGCGCTCAACAGGAAAGTTATTATCAGCCGAGTTTCGCTGGCTTGAACGCCAACCGTCTTGCTTCAAATATTTTTCTTCTTTGCTTACCTGCCATAAGAAATAGGCACTTTTTAATTCTCTAAAGTTGGCAGCAGTTGCAGACGCTCGATACGCTGCAACTTTGCTATCCACTTTTCGTAATAATTTGCCTCTAGGTGTCAGTCTAATACTGGTGTCATTGCGCCATGTATTCAAAATATGAGTCGTGGCAAACGGCATGAAAGCTCCAAGGGATTATTGATCTATCATAGATAATAATATTGCAGCATTGATAGCATGGCCAACCATATTTTCAGGTGGTAGTACCACAGGTAACTCAGGTGCAACGATTGACCCGGTTCCTGACCAAAAGACTGAGTAAGCTAGCCAACCAAATGCGTTGTCTAGCCCTACCCGTTCAGCGAGTTGTTGTGCACGGATACGTAAGGTTTCGCTCGGGGACTGCAACCAGCTCTCTACACAGCTTAATACCTTGTGCTCATCATCTGTGTTTGCGCCATAGGATTTCACTATTTCAAGCCCCCAGCGGATAGCATTCATCACCGCTAGACCATGTGCAATAAGTTGAATCGCATCCCGCTCTAGATCAGCTTTTAGCAGTACAGCGACCCCCTGCTGTGGCGTCAATGTTGGCTGTAATAAGTGGCTGGCTTCTTCAGAAGCCTTATAGCGCCCGATAATCGTCGCGATAGACGCTTGCTTGAGTTGCCCAAGCACTTGCTCATTAATTCTCGTCATTAATCTACTCAGTTTATTTTTACCAGCGCACCACTGATCTCAGCCATTGCCGTACCACTGAGCTTTGCCATTGCCGTTGAAGTGACTTGTGCACCGGCCGTCCCTTCTAGCTTTGCAATGGCTGTAGACTTAACATTGACCCCAGCTGTCCCCTCTAGATTAGCTTGAGCCGTGGCTTTTAAGTCCAAGTTGGCGGTAGCGCTAATTTTGGTGGAAGCTTTGCTAGCACTCGTAAAATTCATCGCCGAGATCGACGTATCTTGAGACGATTTCAGGTCAATAGCCGCGCCTTCTATTTTAATTCCAGAGCTAGATATTGTAATTTGATTGCTCCCCACTTTTAGCGCAATCTCACTGTCTCCTTCCAGTGTAATTTTATCCGCTTTCAAGCAATAATTTTTCGTTACAGAAACCGTTTGTGACTCTTCCACTGAAGTCGTCTGATTTTTCTTAACCGTTAGGCTATCATCGGCATTGACTAAATGTGTGGCATTGTTTGCCACCGTGACGGTAAAGTCTTTACCTGACGTAATCGACAGTAACTCCTCACCTTTTTTGTCATCAAAGCAAATTTCATGGGCGGTATCGTCAGCTAAACCCGTTTTAATGCTCGACTGTGTCGCATCTTTTTGTGGGTAAAGTGGTTTAGTGTTGCTATTAAAAACACTGCCAATCACTATCGGCTTATCAATATCGCCATTGATAAAGTCAACGATAACCTCATCCCCTATCCGCGGGATAAACTGCATTGCGGCCTTACTACCAGCAGTTTGCTGCATTACACGCAAATAGCAACTGGTGGACTTATCATCTGCCGTATCCCAATAAAAATGTACTTTGATACGCCCATCAGTATCTTGGCTGATTTCACCTTTACTATCTGCAGCGCCACTTTCCGTGACTACCACCGCAGAGGTGATCCCACGTGCCAATGGCTTAGCTGGATGGCGGGGGGTCAATGGTTTCGCTTCATCACGACAGCGCACCACACAGCGATAACTAGTCGCTTGATTTGACTGACGCACATCAATATGGTGATTGACTGCTAAAACGTTATAATCGCCTTCTAATTGACTTTGCAGATGCGTCACCACTGATAGCTTGTTCCCTACTACGACCACATTCGCATCTGTCTCCATTTCGATATCGCCACCTTGTGCTTGTTCAGCCTGGTTTAGCTGCGTCGCGAGTGTACTGACATCGCTAAAGTCATTGCTATCGCTTTGTAACCCAACATATTCAAAGCCGTTGCTTGTAGCGGTAGTCACACTGGAGCTTGAAACTTGACTTTTGGCCGACTCGACTTTTGTTTTTGTATAGTTATAGCCAGAAAGGGACAGTGACTTTTTAACCAGCTTTTGCATCGGTTCAAAGCGTTGTAGCAATAGGTTTTTCGCGGTTTTAACTTGAGCATGGTCAAACTTAGCTTGACTGTTTGTGTCTAGTGGTGAACTCGCACTTTGTACCTGCAAAGTGTGTTTACCACTTGATTGCGCAAAATAGAAAATAACACCTGACTGTGCCATCAATCGAGTAACAAACGCTAAATCGGTTTCATCATACTGGGTACAGTATTCCAATTTGGCGCTAGGCATAGTGCCAAACTTGTACATCCCCTTAAAACCCGCATTATCAAAAATATCCGACAGAATATCTTTTACAGATTGCCCTTGATAAATTCGATATGTGCGATTAAAACGCAGTAACCAGAGCCAAGATTTGAGCACCAGTTGAAACCGTCGCACACTATCAGCTCCGCTTTCAAGTTCAGTTATTTCCGCCACATACGCCTGATACTCTAATAAATTATTAGGTCGACCCGCGACGTCCTGATACCAGTTTACTGTTAAAGTTTCTCCTAGCAAACTGGTACCATCATCACCATCAGTAACAAGTTCCACTTCAGCAGATACGCCCTTATCTACCTCATCACTGATGTTGCAGTAGTTCAGGCGATACGTTTTGCCGCTGGCTGCTTTTGCAACCAAATAGCTCACCTCACCTGCAATATAAGTTTCCATATTGATACCTTATTGAAGTAGATTAATCACTGTAAAACGGTACTTGGCACTGACAGCCGAGCAAAAAATTCAGGACTCAGTAAGCTGCTGTTATCACCAGCGCCTTTAATATTAAACACCACAGATGCGCCTTGTTGCGTACTTATCTCAATCGCATCTTGTCCTGTGTGTTGCTGAAAGCGCTCTATTAATCGCATGGGCGACCACACCCCTTCAAAGGTTTGTGTCAATTTTTGGTTGTTAAGATCGGTTAATATCAGCTGTAAAGACTGCTCTGAGAAGTTTTCTGGCCACACAAACTGAGTCTCCACTAGAGGCCCATGCGTGTAGCTCAATTTACGCTCTCCCACCCGGAGCAAAAACTCACTTAAGGCAGCAGACATAGCTTTTGGCGCTACGGTAATAGTAAACTTCAAATTCCCATCTTGGCCATAAAGTGTTTGTTGTAGTTGACGATACGTTGACAAGAACTGGGTGACATCCGGTGCGATGGTTAGGCTTGCCTGTCGTCCAAATACGGGTAATTCAAGCACGTCACCAACCGTTACAAATTGTGCCAGTATTTGTTTATCAAAATCACTAATAGCACTATTTGGTGCAAAGAATGCAGCCAGTGCACTCAGTTTCAAATCTTCACCAGACTTATTAAATGGGTAATAAGCAGCTACATTATTGCGGTACGGGGTTACCACATCTTGCTGCCATTGTTGTTGTAAGTATTCAGAGACCTTACGCTTAACATGGGTAGTGGTTTCACGCAGCACCTGTTCAACAAGTTCAGCCATCAAAGGCTCATCATAACGACTTAACCAAAGTCCAGAAAAGTCTTTAAAGTTAGTGGGGTCGTTAAGCTGCTCAAAATATGTTTGACCAGGAAACACCGTACTATCAGCTTGAGCTTTCCAATCTTTTAATGCTTTTAATTCAGCAACAAAAACTTGGTACTCTGCTGCTAATACATCTGCACTTTGTACGAGAATTGGACTACTAGAAAATGCTTGGCGGATCTTTCCTGCAATCTCGTTAAACTCCTTGGCCTGTTCTATCTCCAGCAACAACGCTTTATTTAACGTTGCATTGGCTTTGTCAGCCAACTGCTGCGCTTTTTGTAATTTAGCCGCCAGTTTTTTTGGTGCATTCGCAGCCGATACTTGCGATTGTTCTGTACTAGGCACATCAATGGACTGGACGTATACGTACGCTCGCAATGTCGTGTAAAGTTGTAATAACGGAGACTGTTCACTTTCTGTAAGTTCAGACAGCAACACCTCTAACGACAGCTCAGGTACAAGATGGATCCCTGAATAATACTGCCGCCAAAAACTGATATAGTCATTGATATAACTAAATTTAATATAATTACCAATGCGGGCAAGTTCACGCTTAGAAGGTGTTTGTTGAAACAGACCATGATTGTCTTGCACTAGTTTCTGCATAAATGCAGACTCTGGTAAAAACGACAGCTGCTGTAATGCCTTGGGAGTAAATAGTTCAGGTACGAGAAATTGGGTATTTTCGCGCGAGACTCCAAACAAGCTCACATGGTTGTTATGCTTTGCTAAAAGCGTCGGCCTAATGTCAATTAACTTAGCAAATTCAGGTAACTGCTTAACATATTCATACATAAGCTGATTGGTGTCTTGCAGTGCAAGCTGTGAATCAATCAGAGCCAATAATTCTTCGTTGGTATCTATCTTGTTGTAACCAAGTAGGTATAGGTCATCAATTAGGCTCAACACGGTCTGAATTTGTGTATCGTCTAGCATACCACTTTGCGCTAACGACTTTGCGAGGTGCTTTTCTACTTGTGTTTTATTTTCTGCTTGCGCAAATGATAGATAGATATCCTTCACATTGATCACATTAAGGTAATCTTCTAATTCTAAGTAAACAAAGAGTTCTTGTTCCAAGTATTTACTCAATGTTGGCTCTAGTGTGGTGGCTAATTGCTGTTGGTATAAATCTCGATAATGCTCTTCTCGATCAATAGAAGCCAAAAAAGGAAATACATACCAAGGTTTGTGCGCTTTACTTTGAGAAAACGCTCTATAGCCAGATTGCAGCAAGGTGAGCGGCTCAATCAGTGAACCCAGTTCATCAAAACTGATCGCTTCTTTGTTTAAAATATACTTATAGTCTTGATGTAACTGACTAAACTCTTGATGCAACGATTGGTTATAATCATAGGCTTGCCACCCGATCCACGCAGAGCCTGTCAATACCGCCCCTGCGGTACCAAGCATAACAAGCTGACGAAAACTATGACGCCAGATCTTCCATTTATTTACTGGTGCTAAATGCGCTAATGGCAGTACTTGGTTGGTAAACGTTTTTGTGATTTCTGCTTTGGGTTTTAAGGTGGTTTCAGCTACGACCGGTAGTAAAGACTGGTTGACCTCAATTAATGTATGAGCCGTTGCAAGATTGACACGTTGCTGCCCGCCTTCCGACTCAACAAGATGAAAACTTTCAATTTTGTACGGTAATACCTGACCATTAAAATCAGCCAGCTCATCAATAAAGTGTGACACCGCAAGCTTTAAATACTGCAGTTGCATCGGCCCTAGCAGCTGCTTACGTTTAAATTCATCATCTAACTGCAACGATACTTGTTGCAGGTTGTTGGCAAATAGCTTTTTAAATAACAAGTCATAAGCTTCACTGAGCGCCTGAGATGACTGTAACCCTTGCTCAGAAAAGTAAATAGAGAGATCAGCAAGCTCAACGCGCTCATTGAGGCTTTCAGCAATACCATCAAGTTTGTTAATACCACATAAGAACAAATGCGCCGGAACAGGATAGCCACTTCGTAAGTAGATAGATTCAAGGCGAGCTTTAAAGTCTGCAATAAACTCTTGTTTTGCTTTTTGCGAGCGCTGGATCACGCTAAACGCATCACTCAGTAGCAATACACCATTTAGTGGCTGCTTGGCACGAATAAAGCTTAACCACGCCAAAAAGTGCTGCTGTTCCTCAACTTTAGCTTGAACATGCCAAATCAGTGCTCCTTGAACATGGTAGACCGTAATATTGGCCGGCATTCCATTGAGTTTAACGCGGTTAAATTGAGCAAATGAGTCGCTGGTATTGCCTTCTGAAATAACCAGATACCAAGCCGTTTTATAAATATTTCCACTTAGCTTCAGCTTTTTCGCAATCCGCTGATAAAGGGTGGAATATTGCTTAAAAAAGTTTCTTCTTTGGTATCTTCCCACCACAAAGCGGTTAATACTCGGTACATAAATCACCAGTAAACTCACCAGCGCAAGCAGTGCTCCAAGCCAATACCAGTGGGTTGCCAACGTTAATAAAAAAGTCATTATTACGAGCAGCATAGCCAATAACATGATGGATGCACCGATCCATAAACGAGCTAATGGGGTCTTCACTGATACTCCTTGATGTAGGGTGAAATATTACAACTTTCGGCAAAGAACTGACTCACCTCTTTCGCTTGGGTAAAACCATTGGCAATAAAGCCAACAAATTGGCTTTGTCCGACTTCTTCGATAACTAAGGGGTAGCGTGCATTGTCACATTGCTGCTTCAACTTCTGCGCCCGAGCCATATTTTTAAACGCGCCAATTTGCACTAAGTAACGAGTCGCCGCCTCTGATGTCATCATCAAATCTGACTGACTATGCTCTAGCGCAACTTGTGGTTGTGACTGCTGTAATGACGGATCACTAGGCGCTGTAGTGTCAAGTTGCTGTATTTGTCGGCCATCATAAAACCTCGCGTTTTCGATGAACATTTTTTTCGGCTGCAACTGCTGGATATGCAAAAAAGTATCTCCCGCCATTTCTTGGTATTCTTGGTTCTGCTGCGCATAGATTTCACCAAAATACTGGTTATAAATAAGCAACCCCGTGATCATCAGCGCCATGAAAGTGAACCAAAAGCTCAGTGGTGAGATCCCACTAAACAGCCCTATGTTTCGGCCTAATTTTTGAGCTGGAGGAGCAGGTGCTTCCAGTGATAGTTTGAATGCACCAAGCTCAGTTAGTGCAAAGCTTACCTCTGCGGTGAGTTTTTTAAGCTCAGTTACCTGACCGTTGTGATACTTTCCTTTAAAGCCCAACTGCAAAATGAGATAGCAGATTTTAAGCAGTGCCAGATGTTTTTTGGGAAACTCCATCAGCTGAAACACTAGGTTAAAGAAGGTATCACCACTGTTACGGATCCCAAATAATTGGCTCACTAGGGTCTTGTTTTGCCACTGAGTAGTATCCAAATGACAACCGTAACTGACTCGCTCATCAAAAAAAGCGGCCCAAACAAAACAGAGTTTATCGAGCAATGCTGGCGATACCGTTCGCTCTCTTCCTCTTTGTTTAATACTTTTCAGCTCAGTAATAACATTGGCTCTAAAGTTTTCTAGTGCCGCAGCATCCTCTAACGACGATACCGACTCAACCATCGCAAGCAATGGTAAGCTAAGTTGTAACAGTGCCTCTTCCTGCCAACTAAACTCTGTTAGCAAGTCTTTTAACGCGGCATTTTTCTCATCTACAAGTGAAAACTGGTTCACCGTATAACTGGCGGTATTCATCATTAACTAATCAAAAATAATTTAACGTCATCGACATGAATACGGGCATCAATATGTAGTGCCAGCATCTCCTTGTTGTCTACTATTTTTACCCACAGCGGATCGTCCAAATCAATCTGAAAGTACTCGGTTGAACCTTGCTCTTTTAGCTCTGGTGGCGCATAAGGCAACGCACTGACTCGCACGCCTGGCGTCGCATTTTTTATACAGTTAATGATGCTTTTATTGCCCGCCAGCTTAAACCCTGTAGTAAATAGCTCTTTAGCTAGGCTTTGCGGACTAGTTACAGCAATTACCATTCGTTTAGTCTGACTAATATCGTGTTGCTTCACCTTAACCAACAACATTCTGCGACTATCAAACAGGGATTTATCCCAGATATACTCAATGACATTTTGCTGCTGCGTAATCGACAATTTATCTTTGATTTTTGCCAGTACGGTATGGAATTTCTCATACAAGCTATCGAATGTCAGCGGTGTCCAAGGGGTACGCATTTCAAAATCGATACTCAGTAGTGCTGCTTCAAACTGCTTAAGTTCAAAGTAAAAACGACCTAACTTATAATGCTGTGTTCGCTGTGTAGCCTCCAGCCAAGGCAGCCAGTGGTAAATCACCGTCAATAGCTGCTGCTCTTTATACCACGCGCTGTTACTTTGCGTATCCACCACAGACTGTAAGCGTGTCAGGAGCTGATTGACCTTAGCATTAGCCAGTGTTTCTAGCTCCTTTACTCGCTCCAGAAGAATATCGGCCGCCCCGATACTCAAGCAATCAGGAATAAAGGCCCGATCTATCACCACTTCACCGTCGCTGCCCACTTCTAATACTTTCCCGACCGCCAGTTTCACAAAACCATCAAGATTTTCTTGCTCTAGTTTCAACGCCACATTTAAGCGTGCAGTTTCAATTTCAAGCTCAGCAGCTTGATTGTTGGTAAAATCAAACACACGCGCAAATTCTGTGGTATACCTTGAGTTAGACGCACCATTGTCAAAGCTATTATTGCCAGCAAGATAAGCAGGTACAACAAGATAAACCATTTGGTCTATCGTCCCTGCGGGGATCTGAAATGCTATTTCATGACTGAGTTTAAAATACTGGCCGTCTGGTAATATCCCTTCACATGACATCACCGAAAATTGACCAAGCTTCAGTAACCCCTCATTGATCTTTAACTGTGCCAAACCGCAATGGGGAGCAAATTCACTAGTTGTCAACGCACTATATTGTTGCGTAACATTTTCAAGGTGCGCTTCCATTTGCTGAAAGTGCTGAGGATATAAAAACGTGCCCTCACGCCAAACAATTTTATTACTCAAAGTTATGCTCCCCAACTAAACAAACTATCCATCCAGCTTTGTTGTGGGATGACAGAGAACTTTATTGAAGTCCCTTGGAGCCCCAGCCAAATCACTGTATTTTCAGATACGTCTTCAGGCACTTCAATCACCGCTTTGGTTGTGCCTTGCTGATAATCACTAAATTCTACTAATACTGCCAAATACCTCACCCCAGGTAACAGCTTAAGGGTTTTTTGTTGTTTGGTATTGGGCATCACCGGATACAAGCGTTGCTTTTCAATTAATTGTTCCGCTAAGATCTGAGTATCAGATTGAAACAAAGAGATAAACTCGCTCTGCATAAACCTATCCGACTTAGTCAGCTGGTAGACACGCACAGCAACTGGGTTGGCGACTTCGTTTGCCCAGTTCAGCTTTTCATTGGCCTCTAACTGTAGTTGGATCGGTAATGAAAAGCGCTGTAGCGGATCAGCACTTGAGCAACCCACCATAAAAAAAACCAACAGTGAAACTAAAATTACTTTTGCATACATTCGATTAATAACGCTTTAAACTGACGCTTAAAGTGTCCTTCGTTCATTTTTCTTGTGTAGTAGTGCTTATATGCAGTCCAGTGCTTGCCACTCCATCGTGAAGGTGGCCCCACCATTTCCTCTATCAACTGTGGGTCAAACTCTTTGAGAAACTCATCCATCACTTGGTCGAGCATCAACAACATTTGTTTTTGTTGCTGCCACGGGCTGCGAGAGGCCTCAAGTAGCTTATCTAGCTTTTGCTCAATAGCTGCATTATTGACGCTACTCTCTGACTCTACCGCATTGCTATGCTCTCGTTGGTACTCTATAAAAGGTGCTTGCTCCGCTTGTTCTGTTTGCGTATTTATCTGTTCCAGTTCAGTCTCTAGATCAGCAAAAATATTGCTAGCATCAAACTCAACCTCATCAATAACATCAAAAAAAGCTTCTTCTTTTGGTTCGGTGGTAAGTGGCGCAGCTGACAATTCAGACTGCATTGAGAGTAATAAGGTGTAACCGAATACGACGATAATATCGCCATCAGAGAGCAACGATGAAGAGTGCGTGATCTGCGGACGGCCATTTAAGCGCACCCCTTCGACTTCAGTGTAAAGGCGCAGCTGCCCACTGTCGGCTTCTTGTTCGATGCGCGCGTAGATGTCATGCTGCTGCGTCTCTTGTTCTGCGTGAGGTAAGATTAAGTCACACTCGATTGAAGCGCCTAACACCACCCCTGACTTGGAAACCGTAGCCATTCTCGAGAGTAGCCGAACATCATCAGGACACTCTGTGACTTGTAACATTGCAGCATTCATTTATTACTTCCTATTATCGGCAACAAGACAATTTGAGGCGGCACTATTAAAAGCCTCAAGAAAAGTGGGGCGCGCTTTTAAAAAGGCGTTTGAGAACAAAACACCCAGTTCTATGGTGCTATACTCGCGCCGAGAAAAGTTGGTATTATGTAGCTTAAACTTGGCCAGCTCATACTCAAATTCATGCTCATCGATTAAAATCGCATCGACTTCATGACCTAATAACAACTTTAACAGCGCATGTCCGTTGCGTGGTTTCATTTGTACGTTGTAGCCTTTACGTTTGATGTCAAACCATTCATCTGAACCAAACTCAGCTGCCACTTTATATTTTTTATACAAGGGGTTGCTGTCACTGATATCCATTTCAGCACCAGAGAAATACCAGTACAAGTGTTTTTTCGCAATGGCAGTAGATAAACTCCCGTAGCGCGATCTTGCTTCACTCCCCGCGACAGCAAAAATGGCGTCCAGCTTACCTGTACGCAACTTAAGCTCGGCTTCTACCCAAGTATCAAATTCTGCACGATACGGAGTTTCCATGCGGCTAAATGCGCACTGAACTTGACGGATCACCTTTCCTTTAACCAGCTCGTTTTCAACGTAGTGGTACGGATAGGCGTCATGCGTTGCCAGTTGCACCACCTCTTTGGCCACCGAGTGTGTTGTCGTTAAGGCAAGACCCAATATAAGGGTCTGTATAAGGTTGATTGTTCGCATCATTTCGTTAATTTATCGTCAGTTCAAAACCTGAGCTATCAGCCGTTCCCGAGATCACCACCGCTGTGATGGCCTCACCTTGACTAATACGTTCAATACAGCGCTCAGCTAGTTGCGGCATCAAATTGCGATTGATGATCTGCTCGATAGCACGGCCACCAATCGTTGGCTCATTGCCTTTTGCTACCACATATTCCACAAACGCCTGATCATAACTAAGCGTCGCACCATATGTTTCCGATAGCTTTTGTGCCACACGTTTTAATGAAATTTCAGTAATTTCAGCCAGCTCATCGGTATTTAACGGATAATAAGGAATAATATTACAACGACCTAAAAAGGCCGGTTTAAAGAAGCTTTGTAACGCAGGTCGCACATTCTCAACAAGCTCCACTAAATCTGGATGTGAATCACTGACATTACAAAAGTCGACAATAGCGCTATCTGCGGCATTGGAAGTCATGATGATCAAGGTGTTTTTAAAATCTATATTGCGACCTTCACTGTCTTGAATGCAGCCTTTATCAAATATTTGATAAAAGATATCATGGACACTCGGGTGGGCTTTTTCCATTTCATCAAGCAGTAGCACACAATAAGGGTTGCGGCGAATAGCTTCCGTTAATACACCACCTTTACCATAACCAACATAACCTGCTGGAGAGCCAAGCAACATAGACACTTTATGTGCCTCTTTAAACTCGGTCATATTGATGACCGTCATATCCTGCTCACCGCCAAAAAGTTGATCTGCCAACGCCAATGCGGTTTCTGATTTACCGACCCCACTTGGGCCACACATTAAAAACACCCCAACTGGTTTACGCTTATCCGTCAGTCCCGCACGCGATACCCGAATGCTCTTAGACAGCTCATGCAGTGCATGTTTTTGACCAATAATTCGCTGATGTAATGCCGTTTCTAATGTCAGCAACTTAGCCACTTCGTCTTTAACCAAATTACCAATTGGGATCCCCGTCCACGCGCCAATGACTTGTGCAATGATGTGCTCATCAACAATTGCATGTACCATTGGCTGCTCACCTTGTAACGCTTTTAATGCTGCCAATTGCGCCGTAAAATCGCCTTGCTCTTCACCAGCTTGGATCTTTGCCAATGTTGAAACTAATTCTTTTTCCTTCTCCCATTGCGCCTTCAATGACACTAATTGGGTTTCAAGTTGCGATTTTTGTTCTTCTTTTTCAGCTATTGCTGTTGCCTGATTAGCCAGCATCTCATGTTCTTTAGCCAAAGATACTAGTGCTTTTTCTAAATAGCGGATCCCTTGCTCTGCTGCTTCGATACTGGCAGGTTTAGCGCTTTGTGTTAATGCAATCCGTGCACATGAAGTATCTAGCACACTAATAGCTTTATCTGGCAACTTGCGACTTGGTAAGTATCGGATAGATAAGTCCACTGCCGCTTGCAGCGCCGCTTCCGTGATGAATACTTGATGATGGCTTTTTAACGATTCAGCTACGCCACGGAGCATCTGAAGCGCATCCTCAGCATTGGGCTCTTCAACCTTGACTACCTGAAAGCGACGAGTCAACGCAGGGTCTTTTTCAAAATACTTTTTATACTCTTCCCAGGTCGTCGCGGCGATAGTGCGAAATTCACCACGTGCTAATGCCGGTTTTAGTAAATTAGCAGCATCATTTTGCCCTTCGGCACCGCCTGCGCCAATTAAGGTATGTGCTTCATCAATAAAAACAATGATGGGAACTTCAGAGTTTTTCACTTCATTGATCACATCTTTTAAACGATTTTCAAATTCACCTTTTACACTCGCACCGGCTTGCAATAAGCCAAGGTCTAGTGAATGAATTTGCACACCAGACAATACAGGAGGTACTTCATTGGCCGCTATTTTTTGCGCAAGTCCCTCGACCACCGCTGTTTTCCCAACCCCAGGTTCACCAACAAAAATAGGGTTGTTTTGACGCTTTCGGCACAAAATATCTATTGCTTGCCTGACTTCATCAGCGCGACCAGATACCACATCAAGTTCATTATCTGCGGCTGCTTGGGTAAGGTTTACGGTATATTTATCTAATGCACCAGTAACGACATTATGTGCTGCGGTGTTTGCAGCGCCCTTCGCCGATGTTTTCGGTGCAACAGACAAAGATTGAATATGTGCTTTTAAACTCTCCACCGAGACATTTTTGAGTGCTGCATATTCTTTTTGTTTAAATGACAATGGATCTGGCTGCAATATCTCCAATAATAAATGGAGTCCAGCAACAGCACTGTGGGAAAACTCGACAGAGGCAAGTAACCAAGCTGATTTAACTAACTCAATTAGCTCAGGACTAATGGTTGGCTGTCCAGAGTGGCTTGGCGACAGTTGGCTTAATTTGGCTTCGAGTTCTTGTACGAACTGCGCAATATTAACCTGTTGTGACTCAAGAAACTGTTGTAGTTTAGGGTCTCTGCCCTTCAATAATGAAAGTAACCAATGCTCGACCTCAATAGCACCAGCTTGACTATTCATCGCATCTGCTGCTGCATATTCCAACGCATTTTTTAAGTTACTATCTAAATAAGAAATTAGTTTTGAAATAGATACTTGAGACATGATTTATCCCTAACTCTACAGAGCCCTTACTGTTCGTTTCTGGTTGCCATTGCGTCGTGTTACATTCGCGTTCACACCTAACACAATGCCCTTTTGATGATGAGTGAGTACCAAATCAGATGGCACGGTTCCAATATATTGTGCTTCCACTTCAACCACGACTTCGTGGCTCACATAGTGGCTGCATAACGACTTGATCGCGCTTAATAGCTCAACTTGCTGCGCTTCTTGCTGCTCTAATTTCGAAAAAATAGCAGCATCTTCGTACATAACAGTGACCGTTAATGTTCTGCCAAGCTGAGCAAACTGTGCACCGAGTACCGCGCCTCGACCAAGCTGACAGGAGCCTAATTGGCTTCTTGCATGTGAAGGTATACTTTTGACCTCAATGTCACTCATCGCTAAGTGAATTGCATGAGGAAAATAATGCCTTAGCAAGCGCTGTAAGTTACTCAGAGAATAATGCTCTGCCCGAGTGATAAGTGTTGCAGGAAGCATGGATAACTCGCCGTAGTGCTCTGTAAGCGAGCTAAAATAGCTTTGCAAGAGCTGGCGCTGTTGTTGTGCTGTGGTCGTTGTTTCTGTACGAAAAATCAAAGAAGAAAATGATTTTATCTGTAAAGATTGATGCACCAAGGTATTATCAAAAATAGCAAGAAATCGTAGATAAGCTCGGTTATTTCGCAGATACGCTTCTTTGAGCCAATCTAAAATAAAATGTGCCAACCCGCCACGCTCACCAAATAAAGTGGCTTCGTTACTGTCTACCACAAAGTGCTTATCAGCCAGCTCTTGATAGTCTATTTTTCTTTTGCCATAGGTGTCTGAAAACAAGTGCTGCTTGAAGCTGATTTTTTTCGCCCCAGCCACCCGCAATAATCGAGTAAAGTGAAGTACCGAAGAAACTTTAGCAAATAGGCGTCGCGTCAACTGCATACTCGCGCTCCTAGTTGCGCATCAAAGCGCTTTGCAGGCCAGTTGTAACTGGTATATTTCACGGTTAATTGACTACAGCGATCAAATGGAGTTTGTGCTGCTAAAAAGTCATTAATAAGCTCAGCAAAAAGTGAAAAATCAGCATTGAGCTCTGAGTTATCTAACGTCAGTGTAAGCGCCATGCCAGGTACAAATATCATTCTTCCTTCAACAAGAAATGGTGCATTGATCTTTTCAGCACACACGTCATAAATTGAATTTAGTTCCTGATGAGTGGCATTAGCGTTGACAAACAATTTTAAAAAGCCAATGAATGACGTTTTGGCGTCTTCTGCTTGTAATAGCTGAGAGAGATTAAAAGACATGAGCTTGAGCAAGCGCCAGTAATTTTTTTCATCTGTTGCGACATTACTCGGCTGGATAGTGACACCGCCAACGTTAAACTCTCCTGCCAACGCTTCTTCAGTATTCACCACGATTTGGTTACCTACATGGACTTTGTTGGCAAGCTGCGCATCATAACAGGTGATCTGTGCAAACGCGGTAAACCCATTAGGGTAAGTCGCTGTCGCCTTGTTTATAGGTAAAACAAGGTGCTTAACCTCATCCAAAGAAGCTGTTTTATTAGCCTCGTCAATATACCCTAGTTTCACACTCTGAGACCAATATAACTGCGACTCAAAATCGACGGTCTGCGTACCTACCACAGGCGGGATCTCTTGCTGCCCCTCGGAGGTCACAACATACACTTTGTCGATGGAATAAATTTGCACATGATGCTGACTGGCATCTGCTATCACGGGATATGACAGCTCTTGATAGTTCACTCTTACGGGCTCAGAAGATTGATGAAATAAATTACTAAATAGTGTTTTGTTTATCTTCACTGAGAGATTTCTTTCTTCCAGCAACACAGCTCCTAGCTCATTTAGGTAAAAGTCGATAAACACACTTTTACCATGACCGACATTAAGCTTATGCGGGTTTTTCAAAATAAAGAACTGGCGCTTTGCAGGGACAGAAAAGTACTCTTTAAGCTTAAAATAGGCGGGAATTTCGTTACTATCAATCGGTGAGATAAGGAAATCGTCGTCAGCCAGTAACGGATGAAAATTACCTTTACCCACATCATATGCAAAGTCGTCATCGGCCACACAAATGGCCACTTTGGTGACGGCTTGGTTAATAATATCGGCAACATTACGGCCAATAGACTCGTTACTAAAGTGCAACTGGATTGGTTGTGCCAGTGCTTGCTGCATATCCACATCACTGCTAAGTGGCGATAATTCGACACGCAAGCAATATGGTGAAAGTTTACTATCTAGGTTGGCAGGCACAGCGTGTTGAAATGGGGTTTGCTCTAACTTAAAGCGCGATACCGACATAGGTGAGAAAGTCACAGGCAAGGAGTTACACAACTTAACCGTGGTGTTATCGTCACCTTTATTAATGACATCCAACTCAACTTCTACTTGTTTATCTAAAAACACCGGTTTGTTAAAGTCGTCGGCATTAGGCTGAAAATGCGCTTGCACCACCATAGGTAACGTTTTAAACAAATTAGGCGAGACAATATCCGCAAACTCTTCTACATGACGTGTTCGTAGGGCATCAATTTCCATCGCATTTTTTGCCGCAACCCATGCAAAACTGTCAATTAACCGTGTGACATTAGGATCTTCTTGGCCTTTGTCATTGAGGTTAATATGCTCAGCTTCTCTTCGAAAATGTTTTCGAAAGCCTTCTAAGCCATAGCGAATGCTCGCTAACTCATCTTCGAAGTGCTTTAACATACGACTAATCATATTGACTCTCGTTTTCAATCAATACAGTAAGACGCGTCAAATCAATATCAGTGTCAAACTGCAATAATTCTTCTTTGCCTTTAATCGAAAGTACCGCTGAGATCTCAAAACGCATCGTATTAGCAATATGTTTTTCTTCGTCTTGCGCAAGATACATAACTTCTATGCTGTGAAGTCTGGGCTCAAATTGACTTATTTTGTTTTTTATCCGCATGGCGATTTGCTCACCACTATTGAGTCGGCTAAATAGCGCAATGTCTTCAAGACCAAAGCAAATACTCGATTGATTGACCAATTCTCGGTCACGTTCCTGTAAAAATGCGGCCTCTGTTTTTAAGATCAGACCGATATTATGGTGGATCGACTGCACCACCTCGGTAGCATGATCCGCAGAGACATCTTCTCTATCCATATAAAATGCACTGAAAAAGCTCATCGCTCTACCGCCGTGGATAAACTTACCGTACTGGCGACCCGGTCAAATTGATACTGTGGCACTAAATCAACATGACAACTGTAACGCTTAAATTCACCGGACTCTTCCACGACACTGACTTTAGCCGACTTTAGTGGCATCTTCGCAAGTGTCATTTCATCCGACACAATTGAATTTGAGCAGTACTGCTCTAACCAATGTGTCAGGTTGTTTTCACAATCATGTGCTTCCATTGAAGAGCCAACCATTTCCCTAAGTTGCACCTTAAGATAATGGGCAATGCGACTGATCATCAGTGTAGTTTGTAGCAAATAGCGATTTTCTGTCTCACTTTCTGTTTTGATAGAGCAATTAGACTGAAAAAAGTATCTTTCATTTAATGGGTTATGGAATATGGGGATCAAACCAAGCTGAGAAATAAACGCCGCATTACTGGCCGAAAGCCGCGTTTTAAACACCACGGGCAGCTCTTCCTTTTTGGCGCCATAATAATGAATGGCGCTGCCCCCTGAGCCATCTAATTTGCGTGATTTTAAGAATCCAAACCACCTAACCCGATTAAACTCAATAATGACATTCTTTAAAAATGTCGTCGCTGTATTTCCCCAACGAAAGCTGTCTTGGGCATCTTCATTAAACACAAAACCCGCGGGGTGATAACGATAAATGCGTCGATAACCGACCTTGTTAAATACCAAGCCAATAAAATGGCTGTTGTCTTTAGCTCTGAGACGATGCCAACTCTCAAATTCATGGGCGGCCAGCACCCGCTTTACCTTCGCGGTATCGCATAAAAAAGACTCTCCTGTCGCCCCGAGGAACGCTTCATCAGCATCCAAGACGATAGGACAGAGGCTTTTCTCGCCAAGTTCTGCAAGTAGCTCAAGGGTATAAATATCATCAAATTCATTAGCATAATCGATATCTAAGCTAATATTATGGTCAATAACGATAAGACCATAAGGCTCTCCACCAAGTGTATTAAACTCACGGTTGGCTATTAGGTTATATAGCTTTGCCTGTTTTACCGACGGCGAAATATTGAGATCTTGAGATATTTCAGCCCAAGAGATATTCAACAGCTTTACTCTTACCGTCTTGTAATTAACGGGTAGGTTAACCAGCTCATGCAGTGATCGCCAACGCGCCTCTAATGCCACAAACTGGCGATGAGACATAACCAATGACAGCTGTTCACTGATCAAATTGTCTATCTCAGCAATTAATAGCTTTACTTGTGCAATCTGGTTTGAGTGATGTACTGTCGTAGACATGGGGAATCGCGTTCCAGCGCTCAATTAGTTAATACAAAGAAGTGGAGTGAGCATACCCACAGGTATTATCTCACCGCCACTTAATGCTTTTAACGCTCAGGTGAGGCGATAAAAACGTTTTTATCATTAGCCAGGTAGGCTTGCTACCATACGCACGGAGGTCGTTAGCTCTTCCATTTGTAACCAAGGACGCAAATGCGCAACGGCTGAATACGCCCCAGGGCGACCAGGTTGTTCGATCACTGAGATTTGTGCTTCAGCAAGTGGGGTTTTAGCGCGCTCTTCATTACCCATAGCACCTGAGTTTGTGTACATCGCAATCCACTCACTCATTTGCTTTTGAATATCTGCCGCTTCCATATTCGAACCAATATTGTCACGCCCCATTACCTTGAGGTAATGAGCGATCCGGCTACTCGCCATGATATATGGCAAACGTGCAGAAATAGCTGCATTAGCGGTCGCATCAGGATCCGTATACTCTTTTGGTTTTTGCGTAGTCTGCCCACCTAAGAACACGGCATAATCTGTATTCTTATAATGTACTAGCGGCAAAAAGCCCAAATCGCTCAGCTCTTTCTCACGCTCATCGGTTAAGTTCACTTCAGTTGGACATTGCTGTGTAATATCACCAGAATCCGTGAGGTACGTAAGATTTGGTAAAGCCTCTACTTTACCGCCGTTTTCCATACCACGAATTGCTGTACACCAACCATAAGCTTCAAATGCTTGGTTCATTTTAAGCGCCATTTCATAGGCCGCATTTGACCAAACAACTTCATCATTACTTGTCGGCTTTGGATTGCCAGCGTTGTCAGTTGCAAGCTCTTCAAACTCAAACGATTTGATTTTTTTACCTTTACCACCGTACGGTAAACGCGCCATGGTGCGAGGCATAGTCAGCGCTACATAACGGGCATCATCGCTTTCTCTGAATGAGTTCCACGAAGCATAACTAGGCGAATCAAAAGCAGGTGCTATTGGTTTACCTTCACTGAAGGTAGAAAAGCTACTTAGTTCGAACATTTCTGGCGCCGCCGCTGCGATAAATGGCGCATGGCTTGCCGCTGCCACTTCTCCCATATAACGCAATAGCGCAACATCTTCATCATTTTGTGAAAACGCGTAGTCACCCAGGATCAGGCCGTACGGCTCCCCTCCAGCTGTGCCATACTCATGTTGATATAGCGTATTGAACAACGGGCTGCGGTCTACTGCTGGCGCATCTTCAAATTGCTCAAGCAGCTCATCTTTTGTGATGTTGAGTAACTTCACTTTTTGAGATGTACCCAGCGCACTGTTGCGGATCAGTTTTTGTAAACCTAACCACGAACCTTCAAGCTCTTGAAAACTGTCTTGCTGCATAATCGCAGAAAGCTGCTGAGACATTTTTTTATCAATCTCAGCCACCGCATTTGCAATAGTGTCAGTGAGGTTTTTATCCCATGTTACCGTGCCAGACATTGCTTCTTTGGTTAAAGAAGTCAGTAGCTCTTTGGTTCTATCAGGTGCCGTTTGACTCGTCGCACTGATAGCACGGTCTAAAAACGAACCGCTATCGCCTGCTGCTGCGCCGCCACCTTGCTGTAATTCTTCAGACATTACTCTTCTCCTTTCACGCCAAGCTCGCTAGACAACGCGCTCAATGAGTCCGCGCTTTGTAAAATGTCTTTAAGGAGCTTTTCAAAATCGCGAGAGCGATCCGCTTTACTTAGCAGCTCATTCAGCTGATTACGGGTTTCCAGTAGCTTTTTCAGTGGTTCGATACGTTGAACCAAAGCGTCAGGCTCAAAGTCTTTCATAGATTCAAAATCTAGATTAACTTCAAACTGGCTGTCATCAGCTTCGATGACATTATCTACTTTCAATGAAAGTGAAGGTTGAATACGGCCCAGTACATCATCAAAGTTATCTTGATCGACTTGAATAAACTCGCGATCTTCAACTTCTTTTGGGTCTTCTCTGTCACCAGAAAAATTACCGAGTACCGCTGATACAAACGGCAGCTCTTTTTTCTCAGTAGCGCCGTTAGTTTCAACATCATACGTAATACTTACGCGGTTTTTACTAACACGCTTATGTTGCGAATTAAGTGCCATAATGATTTACCTTACTTAAGATCAGCCGCAGAAGTAAGCTGGTTAGTGGTTGCATCGTATTTAACAGATGCAGCTTTCTCAAGCTTACCGCCTTCGTCTTCAACGAAGAAGATTTGCTCAATTTTGGTGTAAGTAAGCGAGAATGACTCAGACGGTTGACCGCCATCGCTACCTGAAATACTAAAGTTTGCCATACGTGCTTCTTCAAGAGAGATAACATAGTAAGGCACAATCCCTTTACCATCACGAGACGGCTTAGTCATCACTAGCTCAACGGTTTTACCGTCTGCACCTGGCTGGAATAAGTAAGTTAGTAGGTACGGTGTTGCACCATCATATGTTTTAGAAATGCTGATTTCACCCAGCGCCACCATACCGTTATCTTGGTTGTTTGCATTGCCAATATCTACAGAAACGCCACGCATAGCGCCCCAAGATAGGCTATCTACTGCGAACCAACCTTTTTTGCTGTTTAAATCGGCAACTGTAGCAGCCCCTTTGATGCTGTCATTGCCGTCGATTCTCATGAAAATTGACGCCATTTGTATTCTCCATAGCTATGTTATTTTTCCCTACTTAGTGTAGGCACAAATTTAAATCTTTCATTTCCCTGAACCATAAGTTCAGGACTCTTCGCTACCAAAGTGGTCCTGATGTCGCGCTGCTATCTGTTACAGGCTTTACTTCAGGCTCTGGTTCAACGTTTGCTTGCACGGGTTGCACCGGTTCTGGCACAACGGGTTCAACAACCGCAGGAGTCGGATTAGATACTGCTACACTCTCTTCCGACAATAATTCACCTAAGTCATTGTCTACGCCCGTCAGCTTGCTGATTTCTGCAAGTGCTGGTGAGTCTTTGGCGATTAACTCTCCCATTAAGTCGGAGAACGACATATTTCCCCACCGAATTGCTCTTGCAAGCAAGTAAGGAATAGGACTGTGTGGCTCGGTCTTTTTGAAAAAAACCGCAATTCTATTTAATTCTTCCAGCGCATGTTCACGTGTATACACAGCTTTTGCGACAACTGGCTGCGTGGCAACTACAGCGGCTTGCGGTGCTTGATAGGTGGCCTGTGGCGCGCTCTTGGCGGTTTCATTTGGCGTAGCGACAACAGGCTCTGCTGACTGTACTTCCTCAGTGATTGCTGACTCTTGCTGCTCAACATCAGGAAAAAAGTACTGATACATCAACTTTATTTGCTTGATCGTATCGCGTATAAAGCGAAAGCCAAGCAACGCCAAGCCATGTTTGTTGCGATAACCATTGATGAATAAATCAACGTCTTTAAGCTTGCTTTCAATCTCGCTCAACAGGTTAAAGCGCTCACTCAACTCGCCTTTTCGCGACTGCAGCGTGGCTGCAAATTCCGCTTTTTTCGCCTCAAGACTGCCATCTTTTTGCGCCAGCAAGTAGTCACCAAAGGTGTATTCATCTAACAACGGATAGTGCATCAATGGTACGTTCAACAAGCCAGAATTTGGACTGTCGCCAGTTAGCTGCTCAAGCGGTTTGGTTTGGTTATCACAATGCTTTTGTGCAGCCTCTGTGGCATCCAGCTTGGCGACTTTCTTCTCAGGAAGCCTTGGATGAATAGATTCTCCAAGTTGCTTAAGTGCAAACAAAAAATCGCCTAACCCTTTATTAAATAAAGATAAGTCATCTTTTTTGTACGCCAGTGAAGCAAGCCACCATACAAACACTTCGATGTCACGAGAATCATTTTTAAGCGTTTCACCTGCACTTTGCTGCAACTGATACCAATCATCAGCGTTTTGGCGCTGAAGCACTTGGTCTTGAGCCGAGGTAGGCGTTTCTAACAACTTACGCAGGCTGGACTGTGCGACGTTGAGTAAATTACGTAGTTCCCGAAACTTAGTCCGCTCTTCTTTAAGAAAAACACCGGCATCAAGCTCAGTACTCGGAGAAAAAAGTAACATAGGCGGCTAATTTCAACCCTATACGCGTTATTATTTATTCTTCATTCCATTGTGGAGCAGAATGATCCAAAGTCAAGATATTAATACCTTGTTAAATTATAGGGTTAGATCGCAAAACCGTTAATTTATAGAGAAAAAACCATTGTTTTTCGCTATAAATACAAGCATAAACCGCCCTAAATGACGAGAAAATATCAAGCAACTATGGACAAAAAATGAATTTATTCAGACTTTTTGCTGTTTTTCAAAAAAATCTAAAAAACACTTTAATTATAGTTTTTTAACTTTGATTCAACTTTTACATTCCACTATAGTTGCGCCAATTGGCGTCATACAAAGAGGTTTAAATGAAAGACAATTTCATCAGGGATGGCATTAGAGGCAACTTAGTTGTTAAAGACTTTGTGCCTGCCACAAAAATCGGTAAGTTTGATCTCAAAGTGGAACCACACAAAAAGAAAATCACCGTGATTGTCAAAATCTTTTATCGGTTTATCGACAACACCGAAGATCAACTCTCTTGGTCCATGAATGAAAAGAATGAATTTAAACGCAATGCCCGGCGCGTCATTTTAGAGAAGTGGGCAAACAATTATAAGATCCGCTGCACTAAACAAAACTGGGAAGAGTTTGTGATGGACATTAACTTTGTCATTGCAGAAGTGAACAACCCAGCATACTGCCGTTATATTGTCGAGGTGAAAAAGCTTGCACGGTATAAATCTAGTGGTGGTATTAATCATGGTATGGTTCCGCATGTTTGCGGCGTTAACAATTTCGCCAATGAAATTGACACCACCAAAAACCAAGAGCGGATTTTCAACTACAAAGAGGGGTTACTGCGCTCAGGGTTAAGGGGCTTGCTGCCTGCGGGTGATGGTGACTACATTACTTTTTCATCGGATCAACACATTCTAACCAGTGGTATGAAAAGCTATTTAGACCGTTTTTTAACGGTTGTAAGAGCACGTAGAACACCAGATGTACTTGGTATTAAAGCGTACATTATTGGCCTGAAAGGCAAAAATGACAGCACCTTTACATACAATTTAGAATCACGCCGAGCAAATTCAGTTGCCAACTATATTAACCAGCGCATTGTCGGCGACAACTTTGCTATTGTGGCTAACACGTCTCAGCAGTGGGCAAAAGACGCAGTGACCTTTTTAAAAACTCGCGATCGTAACCACACGGTGTCTGGTCAAGATGGTGGCGTACTTATTGTTATTCGCACTCCGCATAACGTCGATCGCACCGTACCGCATAAATACATTGTGATGACGCATGAATTTGGGCATATGCTTGGACTACCTGACGAATATTTTGGTGTGCACAGCAACTCCACGATGGCAAAGCTAAGGCTAGATAATGTTTGGCCAAGTACTATACGCTCACAAAGGGTATCGACAGGGAACAAACGCCTCAGAGAGATGCAAGACGGCTTTACGCAAATGGCCACGCAGGCCAATGTGTCTTTGCCTAACCTGATTTCTAAAACCACCATAGTCAAACGGCCAGAGGCTGAACAAACTTATCAAGAAATACAAGATAAAAATGACCAAATCACTCGACGCAAGCAACAGTTAAAAGATACCTTTGGTCAAAATAGTTGGGCCTACAAAAAGTATAAAGACTCGCACCCTAGACTTTATGCCCCCCCGAGCACAGAAGCGATTTCTAACAGCATCATGCACAGTGGCAGCGATATTCAAAAGGTGCATTTTGTGACAATTTGGTCGGCGTTGTGCAAAGCAACTGAAACTCACCTAGATGTCACTGAGTGGGAGATTGTCCCCGCTGAATAGAGCATATCACTCCTGACGTGTGAGTAAGAAAGAGGTGAGCAACGACAACCGTCTTTAGTGAACAATAAGTCGAACTAAGCCATTGAATACAAATTAAAAGGAAACGTTTATGACCATTAGAGGTATCGCTGATATACAAGCTCAATATGAAGCTGATTTCTAGGATAATGTAAGAAAGTCAGGTCAAGTAGCCTGACTTAAACAAACTAGTCTCCGATGAACTCGGGGCGATTCATATAAGCAAGATGGTAGTTTGTATACAGGTAGCATTACTGGTGAGGGAGCCGTAAAAACAGATGGGACAAGTACAAATTTATTTTCTCAGTAGCCAATGCCACCTTTGCTTTAAATTCAGGTGAGTGATTTCTTCGTGTTTCAGTCATAATCTGTCCCAAGTGTTTTTGGTTACTGTAAAAAATGGAGCAATCACCTAAAGTTATGTCCTAAAATTAGGTTCCAGTTCATACCACGAAGTCAAGCACTTTTCCTTCCTTGGACAATAAAAAATTGTATGGTTCGGAGCGCTTCTCACGCCAGCTAAATAGGCTATATTGATCATAACGAGTAAAGGTGTTCTCCAGCATTCTTGCAATGCGTTTAGTTCCTTTATGCTGGGCAGTGCCAAAAGAGCAGAGGCTAAACCGAAATGTTGAGTCAGGGTTTAGAAAAACGGGACTCTGGGCCTGAAAATGTCTGCTCAACCTAACGCTCTTCTCTTAAAGATCGGCGTCATAGTACTTTGTAGCCTTAATGTCATTACCAATTCACACAGGTTAAAGATATGAATAGATTAAATTACAGGACATTGATATTTATCATGGTTTGTTTGTTCATGCGTCAGGGGTTAGCAACAACACCCGTGCAAGTCGCAGGCACACCAACAGTTACGGCTCAGGTCTCCGGAAATTGGAGCGAGCCGAATACTTGGGGAGGCGAATTGCCAGGAGATGATGCTCGGGTGTTTATCCCGGCAGGAGTAACTGTGATTGTTGACAGAAAAATACCACAGGCATACAAATCAATACGCATTGACACCGGCGGCGCAGTTAAGTTTGCGACCGATGTGGATACTGAGTTGAAAACGGAGTATCTGTTTAGTGCTATGAATGCCTTGTTGGAAATAGGCTCGAATACAGGACCTGTTTTGGATAATGTGACTGCGAGCCTGGTTTTTGCAGAGCGCGGCGGAACATCGAGTATGGAGGATCCCAATCGTTATGCGCCAGGTGCGGTACTTATGGGCAAAACGACGATGCACGGTGCTCAAAAGCGCAGCTGGCTAATATTGGCTGACCACCCTGTTGCGGGGGCCACTGAGTTTAGGTTTAACTCTGCACCAACAGGATGGAGAGTGGGAGACAAATTGGTTGTAACGGGAACTGATCCAATTACACAAACAACCAGCACAGAAGAGTTCGAGAAAGATGAAGTCGTAACTATCACTAATATAGAAGGCTCTGTAATCACTTTTACACCTGCTTTAGTGAGGGATCATAAAGCCCCAGCTCAGGCGCCTGATTTAGATGTACATGTTGCAAACCTGACGCGAAATATTGTCATTTCGTCAGAAAATATTCAAGTTACTTCGCTCAGTGGTGAATTCAGAAAGCCACGAGGACACATGATGTTTATGCACACGCTGGATGTGGATTTACGTTATATAGAAGCGAATAATCTTGGCAGAACAGACAAAGGGACCATTCTGGATGACTGGGACTTTTCAGATTTGGATGCAAATCAGAATACCGGAATGCCAGTGCAAGACGGTTTGCGAAATCCACGTGGTCGGTATTCTATTCACTTTCATCGAGGTGGGCTGGATACCTCAGTGTTTCCTGCAAAACCTATTTTTCCGTTCCCTAAAGCAGCACATGTTGAAGGAAGTGTGGTGAATACCGATCCAGGGTGGGCCTATGTAAACCATTCTGCGCGGGTCAATTTTGTGCGGAACGTTAGTTATAATGTGGTTGGTGGGGCCTTCAACACAGAATCAGGTAATGAAACAGGGTCGTTTATAGAAAACATCGCTATCCGAACTGTAAACCCGACAAACCCAATCATGCGTGCGCCTAGACCAAGAGATTCCTATATTGACGGAGGCCCGACAAACTCGCTTGTTGATTTGAGAGAGCACCGACAGGACTTTGCTTGGCAGGGAGATGGATTCTGGTTTCACAGTACCGGAGTTAAGGTTGAGGGTAATGTCGTTTCGGGTAGTACCGGACATGCGTATGTATACTGGACTGAAGGCCTTGTTGAAAAAGGTTTAGGTATGGCACGCGGAGACATTGATGCACATGTGCCTGAATCTGAATTCCCTGCACAGCATCAGGCTCTGAAAGCTTGGCAAGCGGAAAATCCGAATTTTGTATTGGATATTTGGTATCTGCAACCCAGACCATTTAAAAATAATACTGCTTACAACTTTGCACGTGGTGTGCAAACGTATTATACCCACACTGAATTTCATCGTAAAACGGACCCATCTGAAACCGATCCGAATTCCTGGATGAATGATCTGCCAGCCAGTTATAAAGATCAACTCGATATGGTTTTTGATGGGACGGTTTTATGGAATATCGGGCGTGTTGGCTTTGAGCATAATCACAGTACTAATATTACTATTAAGAACTCCAGAATTCTTGGCTATGGTGCAAGGTCAGGATATGAAGACTATGGGGTTAATCCAGCACCTGCCTATGTCAATGATGAGCCCGAAGTGGTGGGTATTGATATGGATTACTACCACAACACACATCGTTGGACGTTGAAAGACAACATTATTGAAGGGTTTTCCGGTCAATCGGTTGGTATGTCTTTGCCGAAGAATGCTCAGGTTACGATTGATGGTGGCGTGTTTAATAATTCAGGCACAGACATTTTGATAAATGCCGCCAGTGAACATATCCAAAATGAAGATGGAGAGGGTTTTGGGGTGGGCATGCTATCGAAATCACCGACTCGCTCCGAAGTTACCCTGCAAGGTAATATTACCTTTGGTAACCCAACAAACAACATCGTCATGAATGCAGAGATAATCTATGATGAAGTACCTCAAAAGGCATTCCCTATGATTGCAGGTGCCAAGGTTGATCCGCTGTATTTCTTTGCGCCCCAGCAGGTAACACTTAATTTTGGCCCTTTTAGCCAAGTAACAGCATATTTTGATGAACAAGATGGCGACTATGTGCCGATCCGCTCGGGCTTGTCTGGGAATATATGTGCGATCAGTGAGATGACAGAGTGTGTTAGCAATGAGTATGCAGACAAAACAAATTTACAGCTTAAACAGGCGTTTAGCCGCTCTTTTTTAGGTGCAATCACGCCTACAGACGCCACAACGCATACAATGGTGATTGGTGGTAAGCTAGGAGCTGCCGGTGATGATACCGGAGATGATGATACCGGAGATGATGATACCGGAGATGATGATACCGGAGATGACAGCAGTACAGGAAATGACGGTTTAGATAGCCAGCCAACGGTCGACCCGAATGCGCAAAGCAGTGGAGGAAGCTTTGGAATTGTCATCTTAGGGTTTTTAAGCTTGATTTGCATACGCAGGCGAATATTTGTTGGCCTGCTTACTATGTAAGGTCGATTTAACCCTAAGCTAAATGGGACAGGCACAAATTTATTTTAGCAGTCTTAGGTGCGCTGATTGCTTACAGCCACAAAGAAAAAAGCCATCAACTTCTGTTGATGAACTGATGGCTTAAACCGAACTCGGGTTATTTAATAAACTAAATTATGGCTCCGGCTTTTTCCTCACCTTGTAAAAGCCGAGTCTAACACCGTGGGTGAGTGATTATCTTTTCTTGTATTTAAACGCGTGTAACTGCCCGCAAAAACCAAATCAGCTTAACCAACACCAAATACTATTGTAACTCCACCCAATTTAGTACAGCTCTTTCGTAGGGTGCTGAAACTAATGACACCTACCGCTAATCATAATAGGTGTCAGTGTTGCTCGTGTGTTGCTTCCAGATGCTAAAATTTAGCTAATCGCGATCATAATATAACCACCAGTTAGCTCCCCTGATGATAGTCTTTGCATATTATTGTTAAATTAGCAACGAGTTTACTGAGTATAGCGTGCAGTTGCGAAAGCAGAGGCATGACTTGCTCTGATAGCCTCAGTTCAGTCACTTACTTGTTAAGATTTTCACGGTTTGTCAACAAACTCTAATTTAGTACTGTAACTGTAATGAGCATTTCTAACAGACGCATCTATCAAATCTAACTCTCGTTTTATTTTGGGATCTGATTCTTGTCCTTCAACAATCGTGTGGGTAAATATGACGACCCTAAATAGATTTTCTGGTAATGCCAATGCTACCAACCATCTGTATAACGAAAGCTTTTCACCCTCTTCTTCACCTAGTAATGTTGCCTTCTTTAGATATACACCCTTTGCTAGTGTCTCAACAGTGCCGGGAAGTAGAGTATCTTTTATTTTTGTATTTCTTTCGTCCTCAGAATTGCTGGCAAATTCAAATACGCTAATTCTTAAGGTTCCAGTATTAGGTAAGTCTTCATAAAATGTACCCTGGACGCCTAGTTCGTCCTCAACTTTCCAATTCGCGGGGATTTGAAATGAAACGGCATCTCGATAGTTGACTGTTTTCATATCTTGCATTTTTAACCCATTAGCTAATGAAATGAGAGGTACAAATAGAAGAGATAAAATTCTCATACGTCGCGTTTTAATCATAAAGAAAATCCCAGCGCCTCACTGTTAGCCGTGTAAATGCTTGACTAAAATTTGCGAGAAACGAGCACAGCCAAGCTTTTTGTGTCCGTCCTTTTTAATTTGATTTATTATATGCCTGTTGTATCTATTTTATGACCATAAATAACAAGGTGATTAATAATTTCTAGAGACTCGGGTTACCAATTAACTCATTGGTTAACTCATTGGTTAACTCACTACCTCCCCGCTCTTCTGTCATTAGATGATCATGTGCATTTCCAGTTTTTTCGACTTGCGCTGCAATAGCCTCTAATCGAGATGCTAACCAGCGACACTTTTCTGGTGAGGCATGTATAAAAATTTGCTCTGCTTTTTCTAAAGCTAGCATCAGAACCCTTTTGGCATATAACTCTGCAAATAAATGGCAAAAATTAGCTAGCTAAAATTTGTGAGGTACGAACAAAGCCAACTATTTTTGTCCACACTTTTAATTTGCTTTGTTAGTTACACTATTGCATGCAGATAGGAATAAGGAACAAGTCGCTGACACCCACCAC
>NZ_RCSQ01000154.1:0-9964 GCF_004103255.1 Pseudoalteromonas sp. PS5 | reverse complement strand
TTAAGTGCAACCCTTTTTTTGATCTTTTTATTCGTTCGAACAACTATTGAACAAAAACAGCTATTATGTACAGATAACACCCAAAATAAGACAAATCTTACTATTAGAACTATATTAATTATTGCGAAGTTTAATTAACTCGTTAAGATAGCTAGCTTATTTGTTAAATTAATGTTTAACCTTCTTTTAATTGGTATATGTATATGAAGTCTTTTGATCATAAAGTCATTTTGATCACTTTGGTTATTGCAGTTACGAGCTTTTTCATTGTCGATCTTGCATTAAGCTCTGCTCAACTCGACGCTGCATTGATGTTGGCCGTAGGTATTATTGTCGGCAGTATCGTAGCCCAGCTTTCAAAAAGTGATACACAACAAGAAAAACAATCAAACTTAGCAACCACTACATTATATGTAGGTAACTTACCATATAGAGCCAATGAGCACGTTGTTCGTGAGCTTTTCGAAGAACAAGGTAAAGTATTTTCTGTTCGTCTATTAAAGGACAAGAATACTGGCAAGCGGCGTGGCTTTGGTTTTGTAGAGATGGCTAAAGGGGATGCGGACAAGGCCATCAGCCAACTCAATGAAAGTGAGTTTCAACAGCGTACACTAAAAGTGAGAGAGGCGAAGCAAAAGCCTGAGGGTGAAGTAAATCACTCACCAGCTTGACTTGCTTTAACTGAAGGAGATTAACGCTACTTCTTCTTTGCTATCCAAAACAGGCGCCGTTGCATAGAACTTAACTTCTTTTAGCGGCGCCTTTTCTATATTTATTTCCTGCTTTCCAAGCAAAGAAACAGCTCTGTTAGCTATGGCCTTTCCCGAATCAACCAACTCAATATGATCAGGTAGGCATTCTTTGATGTTATCGGCAATTAACGGAAAGTGCGTACAGCCTAACACTAAACGGTCAACGGAATACGGAATATGTAGCTGCTTGAGTTCCTCACACAGCGCCGCTTGATCAAGCGTGCTGTGCCAATAAAAATGTTCAGCTATTCTAACTAGCTCTGTAGAATGCAAAATCTCGACTTTACATCCACCTGCAAAGTCATGAATGAGTTTTTGTGTGTAAGTATTATTGGATGTCGCAGGTGTTGCTAACAAAGCGATGTGCTTAGTCTGAGAGCTATACGCAGCAGGCTTAATAGCAGGAACTACACCTATAATAGGGATTTGAGTATGTTTTCGCGCCTCTTCTAACGCATAAGTTGAGGCGGTATTACAGGCAATAACAATCATATCAACATTACTTAAGTATTGCTCTTGCCAAACAATGAGTCCCTTAATGCGTAATTTAATTAATTCCTGAGGTTGCAGACCATAAGGAAGAAATGCGTTATCCATAACATAGCTAAAAGTGGAATTTTGAAAACGATAGCGCAAGTGTGACAGAACACTTGTTCCACCAATACCGGAGTCAAAAACTAGAATATGTGACACACTTCATCCCCTAAATATTTAAGGAATGAAGTTTGCCATGAGTCACAATGAAAATAAACTCGATCAGCTTGTTTGTTGTTGCTCTGCTGATGAGCCCTTATTTGATTCATTTAAGCGGTTGAAAAAGCTGCTCGCATAATCCAAGAATTCATTTAACCTGGATTGCCCTTCATTCATCCATGCAAGTATATTTGGCAATTCGTTGTTAGCATTGAGCGCTTTTGCTTGCTCTTGAATGTCTGCTAGTTGCTTATTCAGAGGTACAAACGCCTTCTCTAGTTCTTTCATCGGATTGCCTTGTTGATACTGTGCAATCGCGGCAGATGTTTTCGTTTGCTTTAAGTCCATTGTGAAGTTGGTGATTTGATCAGAGTTTAAACTAAGTGACTTTGCCATATCGAACGCTTCATCATACTCACCGCCAAAGAACGCATCGCTGACATTGCGAATATCTTCCATCATATCGTTGATTGCTTGCTGCTCTTCTTCGTTCAGCTCTCCATTTACTTTAATCGAAAAGTTCACCTCTTGAGATGACTGGGAGCCATATGCAGCACCAAAGTTGTTGCCTTTTTGGGCCACGCTCGCAGCAGACCCTTGTGAATATGCGTCAGAAAATGAAATAACAACCTCATCACCTTCCGCTGTAGTGAACGCATATTCGGCCTGATTCGATAAGCTTGCAAATTGCGCCGCACTGATAGCCATTGCCTTTGGAGACTTTTCTTCAAATAGTTCTTTTTCGAAGTCATCAAGCCCTTTAAATATACCCTCTCGAGACTTTTCAATCCCTTCTTCAATATCAGAATTAAACGCCCCCATCCCTTTTAGCTCTTCACTGGCTTCATCAATACCTTGCAGCACACCTTTGCGTGCCCCATCCAGCATAGATTTTAATTCGTCGTCATTTTTACCGTCTACTTTCGCTTTTTTCACTGCACCTTGAACGAAATCAAGTACGTTTTTCACTATAGCTTCAAAGTCAAACAATGGTTTGTCTTTTTTATCTTGCGTGGGTTTCTCAATGCCAAGCGCTTCTGCGAGTTTGTCATCAAGAATTTTGGCTGCGAGTTTAGATTTATCCCCCGCATAACTATCTGAATTTATTTGGATATGTGGTCCTATCCCTTTGCTCTGTCCAGGCTTGTGCTGCATCGCTGGATTGAGCAATTGATTTAAATGCCCGATTTTCATGGTATGCCCTCCAATATATTAGTTAGATTATCGGCATATTTGTGCAAAGCTAAAGTAAAATGACTAAAAAAACGCCAAAACGATTTTAGTCACTATGCTAGACTGGACAAATTAACGACGCTCCCTAAAATAGCGCCTCTTAATTCAACATAGATGGTTTTAGTATGGCAGTAATAAAGATTGATGATTCAGCATACGAGCAACAATTGGCTGAAAAAGCTGAGCGTATCACAGCACAATTTGCACAGTTTAATGCGCCAGAATTAGAAGTGTATGACTCTGCAACTCGCCATTACCGCCAACGCTGCGAATTTAGAGTCTGGCATGATGGCGACGACTTGTTTCACATCATGTTTGATCAACAAAGTAAAGAAAAGCTTCGTGTTGATAGCTTTGACCCGGGTGCCGAGCTTGTCAATGAAATGATGCAAGTCATGATAGACAAACTTAAAGGCAATGAGGTCTTACGCCGAAAATTATTCCAAATTGATTACCTTACTACCCTAAGTGGTGAAGTACTGATTAGTCTTTTATATCACAAGCAACTTGATGAAGCGTGGCACACTGCTATGCTGGAGTTGCGATCTGAGTTGCAACAGACTTACAAAGTGGACTTTATAGGACGTGCTAGAAAACAAAAGGTCGTATTTGGTCATGATTATGTCACAGAAAAGCTCGCGGTTAATGGTAAAGAATATATTTATCAGCAAGTTGAAAACAGCTTTACGCAGCCAAATGCCCAAGTGAATCAAAAAATGCTAGCGTGGGCGCAGTCTATCAGCGAGCCGCTTAGCAATGATTTACTTGAGCTTTACTGTGGTAACGGTAACTTTTCTATCGCATTAGCTGGTTCATTCGACAAAGTGCTGGCTACGGAAATTTCTAAATCATCGGTAAAGTCTGCACAGTTTAATATCGCAGCAAACAAAGTCGACAACCTTGATATTATCCGCATGTCGAGTGAAGAGTTTACGCAAGCCATGAAAGGGCAGAAGTTTTCACGATTAGAAGGTATCGATTTACAGTCCTATGATTGCCAAACCATTTTGGTCGATCCGCCGCGAGCGGGTATGGATGAGCTAACCTGTCGCTTAGTCAGCAACTACGACAACATTATTTATATCTCATGTAATCCAGATACGTTAGAACGTGATTTAGCCTTATTATGTGAAACACATAAAATCGCACGTATGGCAATTTTCGATCAATTCCCTTACACCCATCATATTGAATCTGGCGTTTACTTAGTAAGAAAGTGATTTATAACGTTTAACGACTGGCTGCCATTGCTGTGATAAGCGCTGGCAGCTGAGTTTCGCTAAATACTTGAATACCGGATTGCTGTAATAAAGACGCCGTCAGACCCTGCCCCACTACTTTTTTACCGGTATGACTACCATCGTAAATCAGATTGCTGCCGCATGACGGACTGGACTCTTTTAATAACGCAAACTTTATATCGTGTTGAAGGCATGCCGCAAGCGCTTTTCTAGCACCAAGCTCAAACGATGCAGTAAAATCATCACCATCTTCACTCAGCACTCTACCCTTTATTAACTCTGCAGGTGGGCGAGGTGTTGGTAACCCACCTGATACTTCGGGGCACAAAGGTAACACCCAGTTTTTTTGCCGCCAATATTGCAAAGTATTATCTTGTAAACTTTGCGATGATGCGTCGTAGCGCACCGGATAACCCAATAGACAACTTGAAACTAAAATTTTAAACATAAAAAAGCCCCGCAATTATGGCGAGGCTAGTCTAATACAAATTATCGACTATTTCTTGGCTAAATAGTTCACCAGCGCTGCAATTTGTTCAGGCTTGGTAGTACCAGATTCACGTAACAACAATTTATACTTGCCATTGACAATAAACGTTGGCACACCAGTTAGCGCACCTTTACCTGAAAGGGTTTTCTGCATTCGCTGCATTTTCGATGTTTTAGTACGAACAGCGAAACTGGCATACAGCTTATCAAATTTCTCTCCATCAACTCCTTGAGCCACAAAAATATCTTTTACGTCTGCAAGTTCGTTAATTTTGGCACGTTTACCATGAATATGGTTGAACATCGCTGCAACGATTTTGTCTTTTTGCGGTAATACTTCCGCTGTCGCTAGTGCTTGTGCCAAAACCTGTTGGATTTCTGGCTCTCTAGGGCCAACAAAGTCAATATGGCTCTTTTTAAACTTCACCCCTTCGTCTAGCTTTGGCTTAACGTCAACAATCAAATTTTCCATTACATTACAAGCTGGGCAATAGAATGAGAAGTACTCCGTAAGCTCTGGCTTTTTAGTACCACGCTCAGCAATGACCTCGTAGTGAACACCTTCTTCATATGGTGCTGCTTGCGCCATGAGTGGTAGCATCAATGCAACAGCTAAGCCTTTTAATACCTTAAACATACTCGCTTTCTCCAGTCCTTATTTCTTTAATAAATATGCAATCAATTTATCGAGTTGTTCTTGGCTTTCAATACCTTTCATCTCGATTTTGTACTTGTCATTAACAATAAAAGTTGGGACGCCTGTCAACGCTCCAGCTTTTGAAAACTTCTCTTGTGCTGTCAGCATGTTATTTTCAGCACTTATTACAGGCATACTTGTCACTGCTTGATCAAACTGTGTGGCAGAGATCCCATTTAATTCCATGAGTGTTTTAAGGTCTTTAATATCGAGTAGTCTGTTTTGTTCAACATGGATCGTGTGAAAAATTTTCTCAGCGATAAGATCTGATTTACCAGCTTGCTTAGCAATAATATACGCATAACTTAAGTTCGTTTGCGTGTCTTTAGGAATACCACCTAAAAAGTTCACATGGCTTTTCTCAAAGTACGCACCATCAGGTAAATTCTTCTCTATCGCCTTTGCAATCGGTTCAAAGCGAAAACAGTGAGGGCAGTAAAAGGAAAAGAACTCTGTCACTTTTTGATCTTTACTTTGTGCTGTTGTCAATGTCGAATAGTGTTTGCCATCAACAAAGTCTGACGCCATTGCGACAACGGGCAAAAATAGCGCAATCAGTGCAACTTTTAATTTTTTTAGCATGTTACTCTCTCTAATTTCAAGGAAATAGGCTCAAACTTGGTTCATCAAGGGCTGCCAGTTGCTCTTTTAGTGCAAGGATCTGTTGCTCCCAGTATTTGTCTGTCGCGAACCAAGAAAAGTTCCTTTCGAATGCAGGATCTTGCCAACGCTGTGCCAACCATGCCATATAGTTGATCATTCGCATAGCGCGTAAAGGCTCAATCAGTGCTAACTCGTTAGCATCGAAAGGCATAAATTCTTCATATCCCATTAGTAGGGTATCTAGTTGTACAAGTTTTTCATTTCGATCGCCATTTAGCATCATCCACAGATCTTGTATCGCGGGACCTTGCTGACAATCATCGAGGTCAACTAACATTAACTGATCTGCGGACCACAGTAGGTTACCCGCGTGACAATCACCATGAAGCCTGATTGTCTTTGGAACCTTATACTTCTGCGCCGCTTTGTTAATAACTTGCTCGAGAATAGTAACAAATGGAGTATGCAAATGACTAGGCACTAAGTCACTTTTTAAAAGTGATGTTTTTGCATCAAACAGGAAACGCTGTGTATCTAACATTGGCCTGTGCTCAAAAGCCTGCTGTGCAGATAAGCAATGTAAACGTCCAAGATAACGGCCTAATATTTCTAAATGCTCAAGGTTATCTAGTTCAAACTGCCGCCCACCAACACTGGGAAAAAGCGTATATCGGTAACCTTGGTAGCAGTGTAGCGTTTTACCTTGGATAGCCAAGGGTGCGACAACAGGGACTTCTGCATCTTTAGCAAGCAATGCAAACTCGTGCTCTTCAAGTATTTGGGGATCTGTCCATCGTGCTGGACGATAGAACTTCACAACGTAACGTTTGCCGTCATCGGCACCGAATTGATAAACACGATTTTCATAGCTGTTTAATGGCAGCAATCCGGTTGTCGGGTACACTTCTAGCGCCTCTATCGCGTCGAGGATCAAATCAGGTGTCAGTGCGTTAAAACTAAAATCATTCATCATATTTATTAAAAAAGCGAGGGCTTACCTCGCTCTTTACCTTAGTAATTTATCTTCCCTTAAAGAAGTTAGTCGGCTGGGCTAGCCTCTCATCAGGGTTATCTTGATTGATGAGAACAAACTCAAACTCAGTCACTGGCTTTTTCAAGTCGTACGGGTCAATAACCACAGACAATGGCACATCCATCGTGCTGCCAGCCGCTAAATGAACTTGCTGCTTACCTAACACTTGATAATTATCTAGACCAGAGATCTCAATCGAAAATTTCTGCTCAACTTGTGCTTTATTTATCACCTTAAGGGTATAAGTATTCTCGATTAGCCCTTCGATATTAACACGGTATAGCTGGTTTCTATCGCGAATAATATCAAGATCCATCGGCATACGCATCGCTATGTTAGCCACTAATGCTCCCGTAATTACGAGCAGAATCATTAAGTAACCAATTAGCTTGCCTCGTACTGCTTTGGTTTTTTCAGTAGAGACTTCTAGATTGCGCTCTGTCGTGTATGCGATTAGTCCTTTAGGATAATTCATTTTATCCATCACGCCATCACACGCATCGATACAAGCACCACAGTTTATACACTCATATTGCAACCCATTACGAATATCAATCCCTGTCGGGCACACTTGAACACATAAATTACAATCAATGCAGTCGCCAAGTCCGAGTGCTTTGGGGTCTTGCTTACGACTTCTAGGGCCTCGGCTTTCACCGCGCGTCGCATCATAACTCACGGTAAAAGTGTCTTTATCGAACATAGCTGATTGGAAACGTGCATATGGACAAATATGTAAGCACATAATTTCCCTCATCCAACCAGCATTGCCGTAGGTACATACTGTAAAAACGATGATACTGAGCACGGCATAGAATCCCGCTGAGAAAGCCAACAGATCAGGGATCAACGAACGTATTGGCGTAAAGTAGCCAACAAAAGTTATCGCGGTGTATAACGAGAATAAAATCCAGCTGCCATGCTTAGCGCTTTTACGCCAAAATTTATCAAAGTCCATGGGTCTTTGATCTAGCTTTTTGCGTTGATTGGCAGTGCCTTCAAACTTTTCCTCAAACCAGATAAAAATAAAAGTCCACACTGTTTGTGGGCAAGTGTAGCCACACCAAACTCGACCGTAAAACGTAGTTACCAGAAATAGCGCAAAGGCAGCAATCATTAGAATAAAGGCGAAAATTGTCAGATCTTGTGGCCATAAAGTCATGCCAAAGATATTAAACTTTTGTTCAAAGATATCGAACAACACAGCTTGATGGCCGTTAAAGTTTAGCCAAGGTAATACCATAAACGCCAACATGCCGATAAAACCAATTCGCCTTCTCAACAACTGATGTAAGCCCGATACAGCGCGTACATAGATACGATTTCGAGGATTGAAGCGATCCGGCGTCGAGCTATTGAGTGACTTCCCTGCTGCGCCATTTGACGGTGGCTGAATTTTAACTTCTGACGGTATGTTTTTAACCTTGATTCTATCGTTCTCCATGGAAGCTCCTTAGTGCTTTGGAACGAGATGCACTTGCTACAGTGACCTTATACCATTTTATCTTGATACTAGCTCAATTAAGGGAGTATATCAGATGCTAACTGCGTTAAAACTTTCTTATTTAGAACAGCTAAATAACAAGTTTTGTTTGGTTATCGAGACGACCCTCTCGTCCTAGAATACATTTCTTAATTAAGCAAATTGGCATTACATAATAAACGCTAAACTATTGCGATGTGCCCCATGACATTGTTTAGCAACTGCCATTATACGCCTTGAAACTCTATGATTAATAGTAAGTTGAGCTAAAACCCATCATAAATGATGAGAGATTAGTTGCGGCTTGACTGGCAAGTTTATTACACTAGGTGCAATATTTTTGTTAGCTAGATCAAGTCTGCACTAGATTATGAAAAAATTTTTAGTATTAGCCATTATAGTCGTTGCGTTATTCACTGTAGATCATCCTTTAATCAAAGAGCCCAGAGAAAGGCTTTTGGGACAAGGTGTAAACACACTCAGTGAATCTAGCAAAATCCAGCGAAGTACAGCTGCAAGAATTGCCAGGGCAAACGTCGCTAAAGCAATCACAATGACAGAAGATGAGAAAGCTTATATCAACGAGGCGCTTGCAAGTGATGAGAAAGTGCGACTTTTTCACCTCAAATACTGTAAAGAGAATGACTATAACCTGTACTTTTACGGTTCAGACCTCATTACTATTTGTGAAATAGCCAGCCAAGCAATCCAAGAAGCTGAGGGGTTATAATGGACTTTAGTCAACTCAACAAACAACGTGCAAAATCTTTCAATGATCAAAAAGCGTTAATTAAAAAACTGAGCCAAGGTAGAACGGTTATTTGCCCTCACTGCGAGTTACCAATCTCACTTACGCTAAATCAACACGCCCAACGTAGCGCCATAGCACGCTGTCAAACTGGCTGCACACTCATTGAGCTTGACCTTATGTAGAGGACTATTCAAATAGTCCACTTTTTACTGCTGCCACTTCAACCAATTCGGCATAAGACCCTGCAAATTCATCGGCAAGTTGAGCTTGCGTTACTTGAAATTCCTCTAGCGATTGCCCTATCTTTTCACAATACAAGGTGAGCTGGTGTTCACCTAACGCAAACAACCCGAGCTGCTCAGTACTTACTTGGAGCGCCTGCTTTATGTCATCAGCCAATGGACTTGACATCAGTTGCTCATAAAATGGCGTAGCAGCCATCAAAAACCCTTCGGCCCAATTTATTTTTTCAGCCAATGGGGTGTCCGCATGCCATGGTAGAGTAAATCCTGTTTCATACACCTGTTCTGAAATCTCATGATGGAGTGCCATTAATGCAAATACCACACTTTCATCCAATGCAGGATCCGCATTCGTTAAAACTTTAAGCCACTGCTGTGTTTCAATCCCGTTAGGATCGATGCAGGTTGCGTATAAATAACCTTGCAAAAAAGAGATATCAATTGACAGCTTACGCGTTGAGAAATAGTTTTCTAGACAGTGCTGTTGTGCAGGAGTGAATGAGAAATTGTGCATAATATTGCCTTACCAAAGACGCACCTTTTTGCGCCTTGAAAAAAGATCTAAATCTATGAGTGCACCTTGGTACACTGTTTTTTTATATCAATTGTCTTAATTAAGATTGCTATTTTGAGGCGAGAACATCTTGTCAATAACCCCGCTACCGCATCCTGCTATCGCCAAGGCACCTACATCCGTGTAGGCAAAGCAAAAGTTTTGCTACTTACTTGTTCTAAATAAGAAATTTT
>NZ_RCSQ01000153.1:0-10126 GCF_004103255.1 Pseudoalteromonas sp. PS5 | reverse complement strand
CTACAACACGCAGTAGGAACAGCTTTACCCTGCAATCTTGTGTGTTCTTCTGTTTTCACAGCTCGGCGCATAAAACGCCTCCTACAACACGCAGTAGGAACAGCTTTACCCTGCGATCTTGTGTTTTTTCTGTTTTCATAGCTCGGCGCATAAAGCGTCTCCTACAACACGAAGTGGGAGCAGGTTTTCGCCGCGATCTTTATGCTTTTTCGAGTTACTTGTCGAGTTTACTCAATAAATGCTGCTTAACGGTGGGCCATTCTGAGGCGATAATCGAATACACTACGGTGTCTCTTAACTCACCATTTCTACCAATTTGGTGGCTGCGTAAGATACCATCTAGCTTAGCACCAAGGCGCTCAATAGCACTTCGAGAAGCGTGATTAAAAAAGTGGGTTCTAAACTCGACTGCAATGGCATCAAAATCTTCAAAAAGCTGCTGTAACAGCAAAAGTTTACACTCCGTATTTACCGCCGTTCGACGCACTTTATCGCTGTACCAAGTATAGCCCAGCATGGCGCGACGATTAGCGATATCTGCATTGTAATAGCGGGTGGTTCCTACGATTTCGTTGCTGCTATTTAGCTTCACCGCGTAGGCAAGATTCCCTTCAGGTGCTTGACTTATCGCTGTGTTAACATAGCGTTCCATATCCTGTGGCGTGGGGACATTAGCATACCAAAGCTTCCACGCTTCACCGTCTTGTACAGCCCGCTCCAGCGCATCAATATGTGTTGTTGATAATGGTTCAAGGGTGACGTGGTGTCCTATCAGGGGTTTATTAGTTGGCCACATGCGTTACTACTTCCTTATTTTGAGTATTTTGATGGTATCTTGTTTTGCAAGAGGTACAGCTAAGAGATTTGTTTTAGCCATAAAAGCCAAGGCTGATATATTGGCTAAGGGATTGGTCAAATCATCAAAATTTTCGATATGTGTGAGCTTGCCCGTCGCGCTAACACTAAACACAGCAATGCCAGAGCTACTTTCAGAGGCTGCGTACAATCTTTTGCCATCAGCATCAAGTAATATGCTAGATACGCCATCTAGAGGCTTGCCTACTTGGCTTGCATCAATGGTTTGGAGCAAATGGTATCGACCGTTTTGTTGACGCTCAAATACTAAAATGCTGCTACTGCCTGCTGCTGCAACATAAAAAACAGTAAAGTTTGGGCTTGATGCCAAGGCTTGTGGTTTACTGAGGGCGCGCAGGTTACTGCCGTTTTTAACGATGCGCTGCTTCATCGCATAAGTGCCGTTGGTCTGATGCCATAGCGTAATGACATCACCTTCGTACCCTGCAACGATAAGCTCATCAACCTTTTTATTTACTAACACATCTACAGGCCCACCCATATCAGTCTGCTCAGTGCCATCGATAGGGCCGAGCCACGTCACTCTGTTTGCTGAGGTTATCTTAAAAGCAGTGACTGTATTACTTTTATAACTTGGGATAAAGGCGTCGTTTTTGTCATCACTTAAGCTAATTTTCCAAGGTGCAAATAAGCCCAGGGTGTCTTGGGCAGAGGTGTTCTTGGTCGGATCAAACACCACTTTGTAAGACACTTCATCAGAAAAGCTTTGCACAAGGTTAAACTTACCCGCGTTATCTTTTGCAAACACATTCAAGGCGCCATCGTAAAAGCTAGTGTTAAGAATGAGGTTGCTATTTACAAATACCGCATCAGATGCGCCAGTAAGTAATAGTGGCTGAGTATCGCTCGATTGAAAGTGTTGATCTTGGAACAAGAGCCCATTTTCGTTGAGTGCAAATGTAACCAATGCGTTGTCATCGCCACTGACTGCAACAGCCTGCGTACCTTGAAGGTTAAAACGCAGCGTTCTAGGGTTATCTAAGCCACTAAACCCTGCTGTGTTATTTTGGATGGTCTGAACCACATCGAATGTATTGCTAATCGCGCTAAATGGCATGGCTCCGAGTGCGATAAATGCAAATGCGCTTATTGCAAATTTATACATTTTACTACCTGTTTTTATTATTTTAAATCTTACTGGAGTTCCAAAAATGTTCTGATTTCATCCAAACGATTCATGCCGTCTTCAAACCCAAGCTCAATAAGTTTTTGGGTGTATGTTCTCTCAAAAAGCAAGTAACTGGTTAAACTCGACGGTGAGTGTTTTTTAACCCCCATAGTCCTGAGCAATAGCTTTATGGCCAATGGCATATCATCATAATAATGATCAGCGACTTCGCTAAAGTTGAGCTTAGGGTTGATTATCATGTGATCGATCCGTTTGAGCTCTTTATGCTTTTCTCGGGCTGGTAACAGGCTCACAGTTCGGTTGACTCGTTCTAGCCGCTCAATATCTGAGTTTAAGGTATCGCTAAATACGCTATCGAGGAGATGACCCGCAACCACAGACATTCCAGGGAAATGCGGCTCGTACCCAAGCGGCTGAGGCAGTTTAGGCTGTTCTACGCCAATCACAAAGATTTTATCTGCCCCCAAGTGAATTGCGGGACTTAATGGAGAAAGTTGGTGAATAGAACCATCGCCATAATAATGGTGTTTAACCCTAACACTTGGGAATACCATAGGTATGGCTGAGCTTGCCATGAGCAGATCTAGAGATATATTGCCAGGCACACCGACCCGTTTTGAGCGTTGCCAAGGAGTGGCATTGTTTGCCTGATAAAACGCTACGGACTTACCAGTTGAATAGCTTGAAACTGTAATTGCGACGGCGTCAAGAAAACGGCGATGTAAATTATGGTCAATGCGATTTAAATCAAGTACATTTGCCAGCAGTTTTCGAAGCGGTGAATTGTTTAGTAAGCTTGCTGGTGGCTGATTAAGATATTGCGCTTGAAAGCTTCGCAACATGTTTACTAATAAGTGACCATACGCACCTGAAAATGAGCTTTTATAGACCATATCTGTGCTGAAGTTTTTCCAGATATACTCTACTTTCTTTACGGCTAAATGAAAGCAAGAGGCATAGCATGCAATACCTGCCGAGTTTATCGCACCTGCCGAGGTGCCCGTAATGATGTCAAATGGCAAAGGGGAGGTGCGAGGCATACTTTGTGCTAATGCTTTGAGTACGCCTACTTGATACGCGGCTCTTGCACCACCTCCGGTCAGAAGTAATGCAATTTTTTTATCACTCGTTCTGTGCTTTCTCAAAAGAGGCTATCCTGCTGTTCAAATTGGTCTTTTTATGCGTTATTTATCTTTGTTGATGTTGTAATGCGATAGATACAAAGAGTTGATAACTCCAGTAAATACGTTATTTTTAGTAGTAAACTGCCACTGTGTCCTTAAGTCGCCTGTAGATTGTATTATTTATTCTAGTTGAACCAAGCTAAAACCCAAGTTGTCTGAAACACTCGCTCCTAGATTATTATTTTGAAGGTAAAGCACTAAAACGCTAAGGTGGCACAAACAAATTTTAACAAACTAGCGCGTTAATTTGGTCGCTAATTGGCGCGATTTTGTATTTAATGAAGTGGCGATTTAGTTTAACTTCAATGTACTGAACTTAAGTTCGGTGCTCAAGTATTTTTATTAAGATCAAATGTTTGAACAAGGTGTAGTCAGAGTTTGCACCACAACGCATTTTTTTAGGGTTTCAGCGCGCATTAAGTTATTAGTCAAGTATTTGGTGATAGTTTTACATTAACGCGTATCAACAATGACGAAGAGGGAGTCCCCATGTCAGAGAATCATCGAGAAGGCAACAAAAAACCTTCTAACAGCCAATTACTGTTTGCCGCAGTAGTTGTATTAGCATTAATTATTGTGGCTGTTTTTGTGCTCGCACAAAAAGATACTCCGCCATCGGAAAATCAAAAGGTTAAACAGGATATTGTGGTACCAGAACCAGCACAAACGTCAGTTGTGAATACTGCAACAGAAGTCGAACCAGAAGTGCTGGTAGAGCCCGAGGCTGAGCGCGAAATACCAGACACTCGTGAGCCAGAAACACCTGCACCCACCGCAATCGCGGAGCCTGAAGCACCAGTTTTACCGTCGTTATCACAAAGCGATACAGAAATAAAAGCAGCCGTTGCTAATTTTATGTCAAATCAAGCGGTCAAGTTATTAGCTGATGATGATGTAATTCGTCGCACTGTGGTGTATGTGGATAATTTAGCTAACGGAAAAATTGCAGAAAAACACTCACCAGTAGTAAAACCACAAGATAACTTTAGTGTGATAGATGACGATATAATTATCACAGATCCAAATAGTTATGAGCGTTACACCCCTTACGTTGCAATGTTTGACACGATGAGCACAGCACAGGTTGTAAGATTATATGACCAATACAAACCATTGTTTGAAGAAGCATACGAAGAAATTGGCTATGAAGGGAACGAGTTTAATGGCATCTTAGCGGATGCCATCGACGAGCTACTTGCAACACCTATTCCGGATACTGCCTTACCGCTCATTAAAGAGTCGGTGACCTATAAATATGCCTACGCAGAATGGGAGCAGCTGTCGGCTGCGCAAAAGCAGTTTTTACGAATGGGTCCAGAAAATATGAAAAAAGTGAAAAAGCGCTTGAAAGAAATCAAAAGCGCGTTGAAAAAATAATCAAATATCCTCTTAACAAACATAAAAGCGTGGCTAGCTGTTTAAACATCACTCAGTTAACCACGCTTTTTGACTTTTCCCTTGCATCCTTTTGTAATCTTCGAGATAATTCAAACCGCGCCAAACAAGGCCCTCAATGGTAGTCTTATTGGTCCTCTCGCAACAATAGTTCGTGAACCTGGTCAGGTCCGGAAGGAAGCAGCCACAGCGGATGACTTGTGTGCCGGGATGTGGCTGGTAAGACTGCCACCCAAATTTCCTCATTTGTTGTTTGAAGTGTAAGTCTTATTTATAGTACTCAAAAGTATACTAGAACATACTAATTCCTATCTTTTTAAATTTAAAAACTAAATCAAATAAAACACTCATTCTGTGCTTGTTAGATCAATAACACTTTATTAGCGTGTTCCCGTAGATTGGAAAAGTCGTGGGCGCTTTCCAACAGAGTTACGAAAACGCGCTGCGAATGCAACAGTAAGAAATTTCTAGAATGGAGGATGTGAGTTTTGCTAAGCCAGCAGGCGCTCGCAGTTTGTTAGATTCGTCCGCCGCCGCTTTTGAAGTGTTTCGCAGTAAGCGGTTGTTGTTCGCTATCGGCCAACTGCACCGTGAAAATTGCGTAGTAAGTTTTATCCAGTTTCTGGCTCTATATTTAATCGAGAGTGTATGGGTTGTGCTTCGTTGATATAGCCATATTTATCGGCCCGAATACATTGGCCTGTGAGTCCAACCAATTCAATATAGGATTGAGCTCAATAGCAGACCCTTATGCAAAAGGCATGACGAACTAGGTTATCTTAGAAACCTTTAAAGAGATATACTCAAGTTTTATGATGTGCAGACTTGGATCAATTCATTAACTGCTCCCCAATGATTTCAGTTATTCAGCTTAGGTAATATGAGTAGTACATTTAGCATATTTTTGTCTAGTCATGGGGGCTTGGAACATGGCTAAAGAAGAGCGCCCATAATAAGTCCCACTTTGATCAATTTGCTTGTGCATATTTATATTTCTGGGTGTTTTTCATGTATCATGGTTGTGCGATAGTCGACACACTTTTACTATTTCTGATTTGGTAACACCTGATTAAGTTATTGTTATGGTTGACAGTAATAGAGAGGGTGTATGAGTAGCCGTTGTTATGCGGCGGGGAATACGCTATTGTTATGCGACATTTTTCGTCGATAAAAATGTCAGCCATTGAGGGAGTCAAATGAAGTATAAAATAGTACCTGTAAGATCGGATTTCTTAGATAAAGTTAGAAATGTAGGTATAGACGATCAAAACCAGCCTGTAGAAGTATTGGAAGCTAAAGGTGGTGAACCATGTCGAGATGTGCTTCGTGGTGCAAAGGCTGGTGAGAAACTAATATTGGCCAGTTATTGTCCTTTCACTAAAACAGGCCCGTATAAAGAGTATGGGCCCATTTTTGTGTTGGCTAACTCAAATAGTCAGGAATTTGATGTTAATAAACTGCCATTGCCAAATGGGTCAGCAATCGATTATTTAGGTCACACATTTGTATTAAAAGCATACTGTGAAAACGAGCGTATATTAGACGCAAAATTGACATCACCAGAACATGCAGAAACAGATCTTGATGGATTTTTAACCAATAAAAAGGTTAGCTTTGTAATTGCAAGATATGCAGCCTATGGTTGTTACAGTTTTAGAGTTGAACGTGTTTAATAGATATTAAGGCGTTAGCTGCCTTTCCATGGTGCTGTTGGTCGAGAGCGAGTACTCATCGCTTATTGTGAAACCCCTAAAAGACGAAGGCGCACAAATCTAGCAAATTGTGAACATTTGCTGGCTTAACCAAATAGATTCTTTAGCGATAACCCTCAAGCTGCGTTAACCGCAGTACCTTTATGGTGTGCGACACACTGGCTTTAGTGTCAGGAGGTACTTAAATGCCAGCAAGAACCTTATTTTCTTAAGCACTTTTGATACGAGTAATGAATAATTCTTTGTAATTCTAACGAGAAACTACCATAACTTGGTGAGTAGGTAACAGTGGGTGTCATCGTTGTTCCCTGTGTTATAGGTAAGATTTTCTCGCCTCAAAATTGACCACTTTATTAAGGTATATGATATGACACGCGCGTCGAGGACAGTGAAGGCTGCCTCACAAAAAAGGTACGGCTGATGCCGTACCTAAGGTCGTCAGGAAATAATACTTAACTTGCTTAATCTACGGTGGTTATAACCGTATCGATTAAATGCACCACGCCATTGGCGGTGTAAATGTCTTTTTGGATAACGTTGCTACCTTCTATCTGCAAACCAGACGTAGGAAGTGTGACTTGCCACCAAATATTGTTCACTCCATTACCATTGTTTTGGCCTTGCTCGGTGTCACCACTAAAAAAGTAAAGCGGACGGCCTAAATACGCTGCTTGCATAGTGCCGTCTTGCCTAGGTATCAAAGATAACCCTGGGATGTTGCTTATTTGTGCCTCGTTGGCGATGACCGGTGGCCAAGACGTGGCACAGCTGTCGTTACACTGACTTTGATCTGCGGTTAGGTCATTGTCGAAAACATACAAAGTGAAGCCTGCTTTGTTTAGTGCTTTACCCGCAACTAGTCTTTGCCCGCTGATGTCGTAGGCAACTGCATCTGATGCTGTGTTTGCTGAACCTGCAAAGTCGACCACATTAATATCGAGCATGTTACCTGCTAGCGTTTCCACTTGTTTACCATTTAGTTTTAACGCCGTGGTTGCCGACGCTTCAATCCCTAGAACGTGCTGTGTAAGTACGTTCGTAAGTGCTGGCACATCTGCAAGCAGTGCGTTTAAAGTGGTTGCTGGGATCTTCTCAAAGGCACGGTTGGTTGGTGCAAATACCGTGAATGTTTTGCTGGTGTCAGATAGCGTATCGACGAGATCGGCAGCCGTTAGCGCAGTCACAAGCGTAGATAAAGTGTCAGTTTCCACTGCAACATCTACTATCGTTTTGGTGGTTTGTGTTTTATCAGCAGGTGGCATGATGACTTTATCTAATACGTGTATAACACCATTATCAGCACTGACATTGGCCGTTCTTATAACAGCGTCATCAATGAATAGCTTGCTGTTTACGGTGTTCAACGCCGCGTTATCTGAATTAGCCATGGTTACCATATTAGTGTCCGAGGAGGCTACGGCAGCCGCTGCATCAGACATAATACTTTGTCCAGTCACGACGTGATATAACAAGATATCAGTAAGCTTTTGTGGATCTGCGGCGAGCGCATCCAGAGTTTCCTGCCCAAGTGCCGCAAACGCTGCATCTGTTGGTGCGAATACAGTAAACTTAGTGGTGGGATCCGCAAGCGTCTGATCCAGTCCTGTAGTGCCAAGTAAGCTTACCAGTGTGTTGAACGACCCTGCGTTTTGTGCAACTACGGGGATCAATCCAAGAGACTCTGGAACAGCAATATCTGCGACCACAACGGCGTCCAATACATGGATCACACCGTTTGACGCCTTGATGTCTGTTTGCGTAACGGTTACACCTGCATATTTGAGCGTATCACTCGCAGCGTCTATGGTTACAAGTAGCTGGTTGTTTAACAGTGTTGTTGCACGCTTGCCGTTAAGTGACATTGCCGTGACTGAATCAACACTGCCAGGGAGGATATGCTGCTTTAAAATGTCACCAAGCACCTCTGGATTTGCCAACAGCGTGTTTATCGTATCTGTGCCAAGGGCTGCAAATGCTGCGTCTGTTGGTGCAAAAACAGTAAGCGGGTCAGAGCCGGTGAGTGCACTGGTCAGCCCTGCGGTTTCAACTGCTTTGAGTAACGTTGTGAAAGTTCCCGCATTGGTAGCAATCTCAGCAATATTTTGAGTTGATGCCATGTCAGCTGGTGGCATTAGTACGGCATCAATCACGTGAATAATCCCGTTATCGGTTATTATGTCTGTTTGCGTAACCGTAGCTGTATTCACTAATAAAGTATCCCCGCTGAGCGAGAGCGCTATTTTGGCACCATTTACAGTTTCAGCTGTTTGGCCGGCCAGCGACAGTGCAGCTTCAGCGTTCACCTCTGCGCCTATCACATGATACGTCAAAATGCCGCTTAGCGTGTCAGTATCTGCCAGTAAACCGTTGATGGTTTCCGCTCCGAGCACGTCAAAAGCGGCGTCGGTTGGTGCAAACACCGTGTATTTATTATCAGTATTGTCTAGTGTCGCATCAAGGCCTGTTGCTTCTAATGCTGCTACTAATGTAGTAAATGAGCCTGCTGCTTTTGCAGCGTCATAGATTGAAGTTTCGGTAGGTTCTGGTGCGGGGGTTATAACAGGGTCATCGTCACTAGAACATGCCACGAGTGTGCTAAACGAAGCCACAAGAGCGAGCTTTACAATGATATTCACGGTCATCTCCGTTGGGTGGTTAGTTTTTCGGCAATACGCTGAGGGGGAAAGTTAAGATCAAAGATTTTTTAATAGCACGTTTATGAACTGTTACGGTAATAACGCTGAAGCAACCTCAACTTGTTCATGCTAAGGTTGTCTGAGTAAGCTTGGTACTAACTGCGATAGTCGCTTTTTGTGTGTCTGAAAATCATGCAATAAAACGCTAAAAGTTATTGCAATAAAGTCGCCAATAGGACGGTATATTATCATTGATTAATATATACTTTGGTCGGCTAATGGGGTGAGTAAAAGAGATGATCAGCTGCGACAAACATGATTATATAGAAATGGTTTGTGTATTTAATTACATGGTAAAACTGACGTTGAAGACGGGAGAAGTGATAGAAGGTCAAGCCATTGATACTGCGAGAAACACGGCTGGTGAAGAGTGTATAAAACTACATGTAGGAAATGAGCCGCTATTGGTATGTTTAGAGCTAGTAAACAGATTAGAGGCTATAACTAAAAACCCTCATTTTAATGAAGTGTATTTAAGCGAATGACCCTGCAATTTTGATTCAGTAATCACTCAACCGCAATAGTACTTTTTCAACAATCGAGCGAACAAGCAAAAAAACGAGGATGTGATGGCATTATCATTTCAAACTACGCGGTTAGAAGTTAATGAAATTGACAACACGACTTCAACAGCGCAAATACAACAGCTGATAGCAAAGATACCCTATATTTTGACCGCTGATGTAGTAACACACCTGCCTGCTTATTTTCATCATATTGACTCGGCAAGTAAGGCTGAACAATGGTTAACTAGGATGTGCTCTGAAAGTCGTTTGTTGCAAATTACGTTAAAGGATAAAGAAACCATTGGATTTTTGTTCGCTAATACTGAAAATGAAATTAACACGCATATTGGTTATGTGATAGCACAGCAGCATTGGGGTAAAGGTTATGCCAGTGAATTACTTCAAGGCTTTATTCATACCGCAAATACAATAGGCTCTTGGCACAAGCTCATTGCGGGTGTAGACAAATCAAACTTTGCTTCTGTTCATTTATTAAAAAAGCAAGGGTTTTCAGAGCAAGGCTGTGCAAACGGCAATATGTACTTTTTTGAATATGCACTGTCCAAAGCCGATTAGCCTTAATACTTGCTCAATTTGAAGGAGCAAATCTGACGCTAACTGCGTTAAA
>NZ_RCSQ01000152.1:0-622 GCF_004103255.1 Pseudoalteromonas sp. PS5 | reverse complement strand
AATTAGATATTGATATTATTGATAAAAAAACAATAAAAAATATCAGCTAAAAAGGGGAGTGCTCAATACCATAAACTTCATTAAGCTTGCTATTTTGAGGCGAGAAAATCTTGTCGATAATACCACTTCCGCGCCCTACTCTCGCTGAAGTACCTTTCCCCCTCTAGGCAAGGCAAATTCACTTCCAATAGCTAGCTATTGGAAGTGAATTCATCGCAGTTAGCACTAAAACTGGCTACTAGAAAGGCATTCTTTATCCGCAGATCAGGTTATTTAGTTGTTACATAAGAAATTTTTAACGCAGTTACGTCTGATTTGCTTCTTCAAACTGAGCAGGCAAGTATTAAAGCTAATGGGTATAAGGCAAACTTGGAAACGGGCACCACATTGCTTACTTATGTGACGTTTGGAATTACTGAGTTTTTTGGTGTGATAACATGAGTAAGGGAAAGTTCACTGCGTTTTTGTGCTATACCTGGCAACACAGTGAACGTGACATATCTATACTTAAAATTAGTGTTACAACGCGAGCCAAGGTTGAACTGATTTAATATCCGCTGCGTTTGCAAAAGGCGCTGTATTATGCTCCCAGCTTGATGGAATGCTAATTTGGCAGTTCTGC
>NZ_RCSQ01000151.1:0-1559 GCF_004103255.1 Pseudoalteromonas sp. PS5 | reverse complement strand
ACTTTATCCGCTGATAAGTCGTTAGCAGAGTTATAAAGTGTAGTTCACCTGATATCGGTTCTAGTTACTAGTTTCCAAACATTACAGTAGACAATAGCACCTATCATGTACTGTAGATGTGCCACCCTCATGTCTATGTACGTAGCATCTTGGATTTTCTATAGGCATTAAAAAGGCTGGATACTAAGAGCGACCTTTTTACTGTGTATTGCTACAACCCAAAGCTGATGCTTCGATTATGGCAACTAAACCTATTAAGTATTGTCAGCGTGCCACTCTCATGCCTATATACGTATTACCGTTGATTTCCTATAGGCATTAAAAAAGGCCGCTTTCGCGACCTTTTTTTACAGTGTATTGCTACAACCTAAAGCTTATGCTTCGATTGTTGCTACAACACCAGCACCTACTGTACGGCCACCTTCACGGATAGCGAAACGTAGACCTTCGTCCATCGCGATTGGTACGATTAGCTCAACAGTCATCTTGATGTTGTCGCCAGGCATTACCATTTCTACGCCGTCTGGTAGCTGGATGTCACCAGTTACGTCTGTTGTACGGAAGTAGAACTGTGGACGGTAACCTTTGAAGAAAGGAGTGTGACGACCACCTTCATCTTTCGAAAGTACGTATACTTCTGAAGTGAACTTCGTGTGTGGAGTGATTGAACCAGGCTTCGCTAGTACTTGACCACGCTCAACTTCGTCACGCTTAGTACCACGTAGTAGTGCACCGATGTTCTCACCCGCACGACCTTCGTCTAGAAGCTTACGGAACATTTCAACACCCGTACAAGTTGTCTTCGTAGTTTCTTTGATACCTACGATTTCAACTTCGTCGTTCACGTTGATGATACCAGCTTCAACACGGCCTGTTACTACTGTACCACGACCCTGGATTGAGAATACGTCTTCGATAGGCATGATGAATGGCTTATCGATGTCACGCTCTGGCTCTGGGATGTAAGAATCTAGTGCTTCTGCAAGCTCAACGATCTTGTCTTCCCACTCTTTCTCACCTTCAAGTGCTTTAAGCGCTGAACCTTGGATTAGAGGTAGGTCATCACCTGGGAAGTCGTACTCAGAAAGTAGTTCACGTACTTCCATCTCTACTAGCTCTAGAAGCTCTTCGTCGTCAACCATGTCACATTTGTTCATGAATACGATGATGTAAGGTACACCAACCTGACGAGAAAGTAGGATGTGCTCACGTGTCTGAGGCATAGGACCGTCAGTAGCTGCAACTACTAGGATCGCGCCGTCCATCTGTGCAGCACCAGTGATCATGTTTTTAACATAGTCAGCGTGTCCTGGACAGTCTACGTGTGCATAGTGACGAGTTGGTGTGTCATACTCAACGTGTGAAGTTGAGATTGTGATACCACGCTCACGCTCTTCTGGAGCGTTATCGATTGATGCGAAGTCTTTTGCTTCACCACCGTATACTTTTGCAAGTACGTTAGTGATTGCTGCAGTTAGAGTTGTTTTACCGTGGTCAACGTGGCCGATTGTACCTACGTTTACGTGCGGTTTTACGCGTTCAAACTTTTCTTTTGCCAT
>NZ_RCSQ01000150.1:0-4408 GCF_004103255.1 Pseudoalteromonas sp. PS5 | reverse complement strand
AAATAGATCACTTAATTAAGCAAATGGATATAACCAAACTGCTACAAAAACAAACTTAAAAAATAAGCAGAGCTAAGATCCTCACCTGAAATCTAGACTTGCTTGTTTGGTATTTATCAGTATAGACAAGATTGACATCTTAAAGAGAAAGCGCATTAATATCAGAATACTTGCGCAATAGTAACAGAAGTGTAAAAGGAAGCTTGATGACTCCAGCGATTAACTTACTCAAAAAGACTAACGTTGAATTTAAAATACTGCAATTTGAGCATGATCCTAACGACAATGACTTTGCAAATGAGGCTGCAACAAAGCTTAACTTAGATAGAGAAAAAGTATTCAAAACATTATTAATAGAGGTTGATGGGCAACTATATGTAGCGGTATCACCAGCAACTAAACAGGTGGATCTGAAAGCATTTGCAAAGGCATGTGAAGGTAAAAAAGCGCAGCTTGCTGAACAGCTGTATGCACAAAAAGTTACCGGTTATTTGGTCGGTGGGATTAGCCCATTTGCCCAGAAAAAACAACTGCCTACATTACTTCACGAAAGTGCTTTGTCATTTGAGCAAGTGTATGTGAGTGCAGGGAAACGTGGAGTGGAAGTGGCCATTTCGCCGACAGATATAAAAGCTATTTGCAAAGCAAAAATAGCATGTTTTTAGCGTCACAACTTTGCACAGCGTTTAGTTATCAGTGTGGCTAAGAAACGTTTATTTCATAATGAAGGTAACTTAAGCTTGGGATCAAGCAAAAATCGCCGACTACACCTACCTTAGATTATAGCTTTGGTGCGCTACTATGACGCCCAAAAGACTATTATACCGGATGAATAAGGTGCTCTATTGTAGCTGTTTTTGACGAAATATTATTTGTATAGATGTGATAAGCCATTATTTTTAAGGAGCTAAAACGCTTCATTTATTAGTACCAAGACGTTGTTGTGCATTGTAAGTTATAGCCAAAAAATAGCGCCATACTGAACAGCATGTCTTGCTACCTCATGATATCAAGCCGCCTTCATTTTAGGCGTAAGCTAACATCTATCTCAGCTTCTGTCATGTCACAACGGAGAGCTTCCCTTTTTTAAGCATATTTTTGTCATCGCTCTGCAAAATATTACTTTCAACTTACACGTGTAAGCTATTAATTTTGCAGTCATTTATATTAATCGCTAGATAACTCAGTAAAAAAAGCGTTAAAAAGTGAGATAGAGTAATTGATCTAAACGCATTTTTATGCCGTAATGTAAGTATATTTATCTGGTCGGATGAGTTAATTATGAGCTTAAGAACGAATTTAAGAAAGATCCTCCCAAGCATTTCAATCACAGAACAAGAAGCATTAGATGCCGGTGATGTTTGGTTAGAAGGATCTATTTATCAAGGTAAACCTGATTTTGCAGCACTACGCGCTGTGCCAGAAGCCAAGCTAAGTACTGAAGAACAAGCGTTTTTAGATGGTCCTGTGAAAGAACTCATGGGTATGATAGATGACTCAGAAATTCAAAATGGCAAACACTTGCCAGAGCATGTGCTTGAATTTTTGAAAAAAGAAAGATTTTTTTCACTAATCATTCCAAAAGAGTACGGTGGTCTAGAGTTTAGCCCTTACGCCAACTCAACGATTGTTGGCACGATTGCTACCAAGTCTTCAGCTGTAGCGGTAACCGTTATGGTTCCAAACTCGCTGGGTCCTGGCGAGTTGTTGCTCCACTACGGTACTAAAGAGCAGCAGGCGCACTACCTTCCTCGTCTAGCCAATGGCCGTGATATTCCGTGTTTCGCATTAACAAGCCCTGAAGCGGGTTCTGACGCCGGTGGCATTCCAGATCAAGGCATTGTTACAAAAGGTGTGCACAATGGTGAAGAAGTTCTAGGTCTCGAAATAACTTGGGATAAACGCTACATTACTCTTGCGCCTATCGCAACCGTTCTTGGTCTAGCATTCAAAGTACTTGACCCAGAAGGTTTGCTTGGCGGTAAAAAAGAACTTGGCATTACCTGTGCGTTAATACCGCATGATCACCCGGGTGTGCAACTTGGTAATCGTCATGACCCAATGGGAATTCGCTTTTATAACGGTACAACCCGTGGTGAAAAAGTCTTTATTCCTATGGACTTTATTATCGGCGGCAAAAAGAATATTGGTCGTGGCTGGCAAATGCTGGTCAGTTGCTTAGGTGCCGGTCGTGGTATTTCATTACCTGCGCTTGGCGTATCGACAAGCCAAGTGGCACTAAAGTCGGCATCTGAATACGCGGCTGTCCGTGAGCAATTTGGCCTGTCTATTGGTCAGTTTGAAGGTATTCAGGAAAAGTTGGCGGATATCGCAGGCAAAGCATATCTGCAAGAAGCAATGCGAGTACTAACTACTGAAGGTTTGGGGATGGGTCTTAAGCCATCAGTAGTGACGGCTATCGCTAAATATCACATGACGGAAACTGGTCGTGACGTGCTTGACTCAGCGATGGATATTCTTGCTGGTAAGGCAATCCAAAACGGTCCGCAAAACACACTTGCAAGCGGTTATGTTGCTCAGCCAATAGCGATCACGGTAGAAGGTGCAAATATTTTGACTCGTAACCTGATGATTTTTGGTCAAGGTGTAATGCGTTGTCACCCTTACTTGCAATCAATGGTAGAGTCAATCCACAGCGAAGATAAAGATGCTGACAGTAAGTTCAGAGGTATTCTGACCAAAACGGTAAGCTACAGCGTTGCAAACAGCTTACGCGCATTCAAGTACGGTGTGATGCCATTTACTGCTGATGCGAAGTCATCACTGCCAGAAGTTCGAGAGTATGAAAAAGCGGCACATAGGCTTGCTGCTAAACTTGCCGTATATGCTGACTTTTCATTACTTGTGTTGGGCGGTAAATTGAAGCAAGCAGAGATGCTCTCCGCTCGACTAGGCGATGTTATGAGTTACCTATATGCGGCAATGGCGTCCATTAAATACTATGAGCAGAAAGTTGCGGTATCTGAGCGTGAGCAGGCGGCTCCTTATTTCCACTACGCAACAAGATACGCGTTAACTAGCGCAGAAGAAGCACTGCATAAGTTCTTGGACAACTTCCCTGCGAGCGGTACTCGTAAATTCATGCGTGTAATCACGATGCAGTTTAGTGGAAAACAGATGCCGAAAATAAATGATAACATGGTGCGCGAGCTTGCCGCTGCTGCACAAATGGATACACCATTTAAGGCTCAATTAACCCACCTTGTTAAGCCTACAGCAGGTGACGGACACGATATTAATGAGCAGGCATATAAAGCTAAAATGGGCTGTTTAGATTTACTTGCTAAGGTGAAAAAAGCCGTTCGTCGACGTGAAATTCAACCTGGTGTTCGTTTTGAGCAAACTCTTGATAATGCACTAGTTGCAAATCTTATCAATGAAGAAGAATACGCAAAATTAGTTGACTACAATCGTAAGCGTGAAAAAGCCATTCGCGTAGATGAGTTTGACTTTGATTTAAACTTACTTAATGAGGAAACCGCAAAAGAAGCTGTCAAGCAAGCGGTAAACGAATAAGTTAGCCATTCACTTGTTGGTAAACTTAAAAGCCCTTAGCCGATTGGTTAAGGGCTTTTTCATGTTGGGTAAAGATAATAACAGCAGCTATACTAAGAGTCTCACGGGACAATAGCTTGTTTATATTAGGTGACCGAGTGTTGTTGATTTTGACGCTCAGGGCTTATCAAACGAGCAGGCTTTGGTGTTGTGTTTGAATAACTTGGGCGAATAATTAATCAGAGAGATTGATTAATTACATTTCAAGTTAAATAACAAAAAGGGTATAACTCAGTGAAAATAATTATTCCTAATGATGTAATTTCTGTGCCCATCTCATTAAAAAGAAATCAGCAACTTTGGAGCGGTTGTGGTGATATGCTGTTTATCAACCATGACGTTGGTAAATTAGCGATAAAAAGAACCAAAGTGCCTAAGCAGGTAACACACTCACGCATTTCACAGTCAGCCGTGGCCTTAAAGAGAAAAGCGCACTCATACCAAGTAGAAAGGCACTTTTATAAATACCATGCTTGCGAGCTTATACCGCCTTGTAATACCGCGAGTTATTTAGGGGAAGGTGGAGCTAATGGTATGGATTACATTGTATTTAGGGACTTCTCTAGTCAGGGTTTTGTGCAAGTTGATAAACCATCTGAAGCACAAATAATGGCTGTGATTGGCTGGCTTGCCAAGTTTCATGCTCACTTTTTACAAAGCCCCGCAGAGCATGTTTGGGAGCAAGGAAATTACTGGCACCTAGAAACTCGTCCTGATGAATTTAAAAGAATGGCTGATGGTGAAGTAAAGCAAGCCGCCAGTTTATTGCACCATAGAATAAAAAATAGCTACTGGCATACATGGATCCACGGAGACGCAAAATTAGCTAATT
>NZ_RCSQ01000149.1:0-15075 GCF_004103255.1 Pseudoalteromonas sp. PS5 | reverse complement strand
TCTTATCCCGAGCTGGGGTTATTTAGCTTGAACCACATATATTTTCACCCTTTTGGGACAAGTTTTTTATAAATTACTTGACACCTAGACGGCTAAAAGATAATTTTCTCACATCGCCCGCACTTATTGCGGGCTTTTATTTTGCTTTTATTCATATTTGCAAAGGCAAAATAAACAGAAGAGGCGCGATGCTTAGGTAGTTAGTGTGAGGTGACGAGACCAATGACCACTAGTGAGGGAAGTATTCGCCGAGGAGAAGCGTTGCTCGTCGCGACGATTCTTCGGTTTACGAGGCTGAATCCTCGGAACTGTCACCGTATTGGTGGAGAGCTTCTGGCAAAGGTCATTTCAAGCGTTCGTCTTTCTAGAAATCCCATGCCGAGTTCTCCTTATAAAATTTGACTGTGCCATCGGTCGAGAGGAGAGAAAATGAATTCGCAGTATGTTGTAGCCAAATTTGGCGGTACCAGTGTCGCTGACTTTGAAGCTATGTCTCGTTGTGCTCACATTGTTCGTGACAATCCATATGTTCGAGTAGTGGTTGTTAGCGCATGTGCTGGCGTAACCAATCACCTTGTAACGCTAACTCAACAAAAGGAAGATGAAGCCGGGCGCAAAGCAGTTGTTGCAGCGGTTGAAAAGATACAGCAAGCGATTATCGACAAAGTATCTTTGGATGCTGATCTTGCTGAAGGTTACAAACAAACATTTTCTGAATTTGAGAGTTTAGCCGGTTTGCCTGCCTTGAGTCGGCAACAATGTGATGAGGTGCTGAGTTTTGGCGAGCGTTTTTCTTCCTACCTGTTCACGCAAATTTTAAGAAACCACAATGTCAAAGCATCTCGTTTTGATGTTAGAAAAGTACTCAAAACTGATAATCAATTTGGTAAAGCGAATCCTAATGTAGTTGCCACCCGTGAAGCTGCGAAGGCTAACCTTGTTAATTTGCTGGATGATAGTGTTCAGGTAACGCAAGGCTTTATTGGCTGCGACCAATACGGTCAAACAACCACACTAGGTCGTGGTGGTTCGGATTACAGTGCTGCACTGTTAGCAGAAGCGATAGATGCTTCTAGTGTGCATATTTGGACCGACGTAATTGGTATCTTTAGTACAGACCCTCGCTTGTGTGAAAAAGCGAGGCCAATTCCTCGTTTGAGTTTTGATGAAGCTGCTGAAATGGCGACATTTGGTGCAAAAGTGCTACACCCAGCAACTATTTTACCTGCCAGCCGCAAAGGGATCTCAGTGTTTGTCGGGTCGAGCCGCGATCCACAAGCAGGAGGAACTTGGATTGAAAAAGAAAAAACTGCTCAAGCGGGGATCCGTGCAGTAACTCAACGTAAGAACCAGATCTTACTGACACTGAAAAGTCCCGAGATGCTATTGGCAAGTGGTTTTTTAGCTCGTATTTTTACAATCTTAAGTAACTACAACATTTCGGTTGACTTGGTCACTACTTCAGAGATAAGCGTTGCGCTGACGCTTGATAATGCCCCAAACGCATCTCGTCCAGAGCTGGAGCAAGCGTGCCTAGATGAGCTAGGGGAGTTTTGTCATGTCACAGTTGAAAACAATCTAACACTAGTTGCAATGATAGGCTCAGAGATCCAGCTCCGACAATGCCAGTTGAATTTAATGGATGTGTTATCTCAGTTTAACATTCGACTAATATGCCATGGTGCAAGCAAGCACAATTTGTGTTTCTTGGTGGAACAGCAGGAGTCTGATCAAGTGGTACAATCAATTCATGCCAAATTATTAGAAGTAGCATAAGTAAATTTATTGCCTGTACTGCACTAATAAAAAAGTTGCAATATTTGCTCAGTGATGGCACTTTATCAACAGGATACTTGGGAGTGCCATTATGAATTATAAAGACGTCTACGAGTTCTGGTTTGTTGAATGTACAGAAGCTGATTGGTGGAAAAAGTCAGCAGATTTTGATCGCATCATCAAAAATCGCTTTGGTATCCTTCATCATATGGCGCAGCAGGGAGAACTTTCAAGTTGGCGTACATCGCCCGTTGGGGCACTGTGTGAAATCATTATATTAGATCAATTCTCCCGCAATATCTTTAGGAATACTCCAGAAGCGTTTGCCAGCGATCCATTAGCATTATGCTTAACTCAACATGCTATCGAAAAAGGCTATCACCAACAACTTAATGACACTGAATTAATGTTTTTATATATGCCACTAATGCACAGTGAAAGCGCGAGCATACATACATTAGCACAGCAATATTTTAAACCTTTGCCCAATTACGACTTTGAATTGGCGCACAAACGTATAATCGACAGGTTTGGACGCTATCCGCATCGCAATGAAATTTTAAAGCGAGCATCAACCGAGGCCGAGCTAGCCTTTCTCAATACACCAAACTCGAGTTTTTAAGCTCAACCCCATTACACTCGCATTTTTAATGGAAGTACGTATAATCAGCCGTCTACAAAAATAATGATTGATTTAAGACATGGCTCATACGCGCGATGGATTTCAAAGCCGGCTTGGCTTTGTGTTGGCAGCAGCTGGCGCGGCTGTTGGACTTGGAAATATTTGGGGTTTCCCGACTCAGGCTGCAAACCATGGGGGCGGCGCCTTTTTGTTGGTTTACTTTGCGGTAATTTTTCTACTCGCATTACCTGCGCTTTATACTGAGCTGTATTTAGGCCACCAGGCGCAAGCAAACCCAGTTAAAGCACTCAAAACTGCATGGCGTGAGCGCAGCCCAAAGGTTGGCGCTGCAGCCGGTTATATCGGTCTTGGCGGTGCTATCGTGATGTTAAGCTTCTACTCTATTGTGGCAGGGTGGATGTTGTCTCATTCTCTTGATCCATTAGCACAAATGGCTGAACTGGATAGTGTGCATGCGTTTCTTAGTGGCGATTCGATACTTAGAAACTTCCTGTTCACACCACTGATGCTTCTACTTACGGCTAGTATTATCCTCAAAGGTGTAAAGTCTGGTATCGAAGCGTGGTCGCGCAGGTTAATGCCACTGTTACTTTTACTCTTGGTTGGTTTGATAGCGTATATGGCTACGCTTGATGGTGCAGCAGAAGGGTTTCGAACTTATCTTATCCCTGATTTTGCTAAAATTAGCGATCCCGATTTGATCATTGCTGCAATGGGGCAGGCGTTTTTCTCACTATCGCTGGGTGTTGGCTGCATGATGATTTATGGTTCATATTTAAAGCCTAATGAAAATCTTCCCAAGTTGACCTTCAGCGTTGCAATGTTAGATACAAGCGTTGCGTTTTTGGCAGGCTTATTGATTATTCCCGCTATTTTCGTAGCGCAGCAAAATGGCGTTCAAGTTTTTCAAGATGGCAAGTTGATTGGTGAAGGTCGGTTAATTTTTGCGATTTTACCAGAGCTATTTGCGAATATGGGACAAGTTGGATTACTGGTCAGCCTCACCTTTTTTGTACTGATGTCTATTGCTTCAGTTACGTCCACCATTTCTTCTACGGAGATCCCGGTTTCGTTTTTGGTTGAAAACCACGGCTTTAAACGCAAGCAGGCAACTTGGTTGGTCACATTGGTGATTTTTATAGCCTCAAGCACCATTATATTGAACTTTGACTGGTTGTTTGAGCTTGTGATCAGCTTGTTTACTCAGTATCAGTTGCCGCTAATGGGACTTTTTTACTTTGTTACTGTTGGTTGGGTGTGGAAGCGAGGGAATCAACTTCACCTTGAATCTCGTGGTGCACATTACTGGTTTGCGCAGTATGTTAGGTTTGTTTGCCCAATTTTAATGACAGCTGTGTTTATAAACGTGGCGATAGCAAAGTAGTAGTCTTTGTAATCTATAACTAAAAATGGGAAGCAACAGCTTCCCATTTTTATCTGAGTAATACGTCATCTCAATTAAGTGAGCTATTTTCTCGCCTCAAATAGACCACTTAATTAAGAAAATTGGTATAAATTCGCCTTGCCTATAGGATGTAGTTACCTTAGCGGGAGCGGTGTTTTCGCTAAAACTCTATGGCTAGACAAGGAAAAAACTAAGTTGTGCTCTAGCTACAAAGAGTTGGAACATTCCTTATCCAAACCTCAGGTCAGTTAAAAGTCTCGCGGAGAGACAAACTCTCCAGCTTGAATACTTTCATAGGTTCTTTGCGCGAGAGAATCTAGATTACCTAACTCTTTACCCATGGCTGCTAATTGATTCGTTACCGGAATAATGTCTATTTCTTCCACGCCAGATAGCTGGGCAACCCGGGCAAAGGTGTAAGCGTGTTTGTACTTTTCATGTTTATAAAAAATGCTCACAAGCGACGAGTAAACCTCAGGGTTTGGTGTTTCGCCTCGCTTGTTTAACTCTAATACTCGATACAGAATATCGACCGTTTTGTTATCATCTACTTTGGCATAAAATTCAGCTAAGAATAGCTGGATCTCTGCATCATTTTGCACCCTAGGGTCATCCTGCATATTGAGTAGTTTGTTCATGGCAGCACGATCATTATTTCTGGACCATTGGTAGTAGAGTAACCCAGGGTGGTTACTATTTTTTGTTTCCTGGTAGATGCGGGTCATTTCTTTTAATGCTGTAAGGTGTCCCTCAACGCGTGAGGTCGTCTTTTCTTTTAATTTGATATGTTCAATTTTGGCTGCGAGCGCAACACATTGGTTGTAGCGTTCCAAATCTTTCAATAATTTATACTTGTTATCGTCGGTAGGAGACTTGTATTCATGATAACGGGCATAAATCACTTCTGCACGTTCATCTTTACAATGACTGTCCTTATTTAAATCCTCACAAAACCCGGGTGTTTCACTACACACTTGTTTCAAGGTTAAGGTATCGTCGCAACCAGCCAATAGTAATGCTGCAAAAACTAGCGACTTTTTAAACGCCATAGTTTGACCTCAATGATTTTTTATAATTATAGGCTTTGCAGCCCAAATAAACAGGGTAGAGCTAATGGTCGACTAGTTTAGCGCAATGAATTGTTCGGTAACAGTGGAGAATCGCGACAGTTTAAATTAGAATAGCTGTGCCCAAAAGGGCTATCCGTTCAAAGAAAATTGTTTATTAGGCAGAAAAAATGACCTTATCTCACGAGCAAGAATATCAAAATAGCTGGCAAGAGCGTCAAGATTATGCAGAAAGCATGCAACCCCTAATCGGTCGTCTATACCGTAACAAAGGCGTTGAAATCTCTGTATACGGTCGTCCTCTTGTAAGTGCAAGCACCATTGATGTTATCAAAGCACACAAAACAGTAGCGCGTTTTGAAGAGCGTAAACTACGTCTTCGTGAAAGCTTTCCATTCTTAGAAGTGATCAGCAAAATGGAATTAGCACCGGGTCGCGTTGACCTTGGTAAGCTAGCTTATGCCTACATTTATAAAAATGCAGGTGAAGGACGCTCAATCGAAGAGTTTTTAAATGCAGAACTTGCAGAATTACTAAACCAAGGCGCACGTCCAGAACCTCGCGACGTCGTTCTTTATGGTTTTGGTCGCATTGGCCGTTTATTAGCACGCCTACTTATCGAACGTGGCGGCTCTCACGCTGATTTACGCCTACGTGCAATCGTTGTTCGCGGTGGCCGCGATGGTGATCTTGAGAAACGTGCAAGTTTATTGCGCCGCGACTCAATTCATGGTCCTTTCAATGGTTCAATCACAGTAGACCATGAAAAAGGTGCGATCAAAGCAAACGGTAACTACATTCAAGTTATCTACGCAAACTCACCTGAAGAAGTGGATTACACAAAATACGGTATTGAAAACGCACTTATCGTAGACAATACAGGTGTTTGGAAAGACGAAGATGGCTTAGGTAAACACCTTAAGTCAATCGGTGCGTCTAAAGTGCTACTTACAGCACCAGCTAAAGGTGACATCAAAAACATCGTTTATGGTGTTAACAACTCAGACATCCAATCTGAAGACAAGATTGTATCAGCAGCAAGCTGCACAACTAACGCAATCACACCGGTATTAAAAGCACTTAACGACAAGTTTGGTATTAAGAATGGTCACGTAGAGACTGTTCACTCTTACACTAATGACCAAAACTTGATTGATAACTACCACAAAGCTGAACGTCGTGGTCGTAGTGCGGCATTGAACATGGTTATTACCTCAACGGGTGCTGCTAAAGCGGTTGCTAAAGCACTTCCGGAGCTTGCTGGTAAGCTAACAGGTAATGCAATTCGCGTACCTACACCAAACGTATCAATGGCTATTCTTAACCTTAATTTAGGTAAAGAGACAACAGCTGAAGAGTTAAACGAATTCCTTCGCGAATCTTCACTTTACTCAGAGCTACGCGACCAAATCGATTACACTGCGTCAACAGAAATCGTGTCTACAGACCTTGTAGGCAGCCGTTATGCTGGTGTTGTTGACTCTCAGGCTACTATCGTTGATGGTGACCGTGTTGTACTTTACGTTTGGTACGATAATGAGTTTGGCTATAGCTGTCAGGTTGTACGTGTAATGCAGGATATGGCAGAGGTTAAATTCCCAAGCCTACCTCGCTAACATAACAATTTGCGATAAAAAGCCAGCACCAGCTGGCTTTTTTAGTTTTTGAAATAAGTTGGTTGTGGTAGGCTTGCAAAAATAGGCTAGCTACAATTAGCTAACAAAATGTTATCTGCTAATTTTGAACACGAAAGAGAAAATTTCGTCACACTACCCCGTGATTTACTTTCTTGAAAGTGGATAGAAGTTATACCAATTAGCAACAATACTTGATCAATTTGAAGGGGTACATCTGACGCTAACTGTGTTAAAAATTTTGCTATTTAGAGCAACTGAAATAGCAAAATTTTTGCCTTGCCTACTTGGATTTAGGTATCTTGACAGTAGCAGGATGTGGCAGCGGAGTTATCGACATGATTTTTTCGCCTCAAAGTAGACCACTTAGTTAAGATAATTGGTATTAGTTTGGTAACTGTGTATTTACACAACAATTTTTAACTTACTTAGGGAAACCTATGCGCATTACGAGCAATTTCGATAGTGGGAATATCAAGGTAATTAACGCGACATCACCTACAGATATCCAACTAGAAATCAATAAAGACAATGAATCTGATTTTTTCCAGTGGTTTCATTTTAGACTTGAGTCTACACCTTTCATAGAGCATAAAATTCAAATTAATCAGTTACTGGATTCTGCTTACCCAGAAGGTTGGGATGACTATCAAGCAGTTGCATCTTATGACCGTCAAACTTGGTTCCGTGTACCAACACGCTATGAAAATGGCACATTGACTATTGATTTTGAACCAGAGTGCGCGCACACGTATTTTGCATATTTTGCGCCTTATAGTTATGAGCGTCACCTGGACCTCGTTTATTGGGCGCAGTCACATGATGCCTGTGTCGTTGAGACATTGGGTCAAACGTTAGACGGAAGAGATATGAGTTTGCTGACTATTGGCGAACCATCACCAGAGAAGAAAAAAATCTGGATAACCGCTCGTCAGCACCCAGGTGAGACAATGGCAGAGTGGTTTGTTGAAGGACTACTTCACAAACTACTTGATGACGAAGACTCTCATGCCGCTGCACTTTTATCAAAAGCCGTTTTTTATATCGTGCCAAATATGAACCCAGATGGCAGTGTACGTGGCCACCTTCGCACCAACGCAAAAGGCGTTAACTTAAATAGGGAATGGCAAACACCAACTCTAGAACAGTCACCAGAAGTTTATTACGTGCTTAATAAAATGCGTGAAATAGGGCTGGATATGTATCTAGATATTCATGGTGATGAAGCTTTACCGTATAACTTTGTTGCGGGTAGTGAAGGTATCCCAAGTTACGACGAGCGATTAGCGCGTTTAGAAGAATCGTTTAAGGCGGCACTGTTAACCATCACACCTGAGTTCCAAGATGAATTTGGTTACGATAAAGATGCACCGGGAGAAGCAAACCTTACCGTGGCCTCATGTGCTGTGGGTGAAACGTTCAAGGCGTTGGCTTATACTGTTGAAATGCCGTTTAAGGACAATGCAAATCTACCAGACCCGTACTTTGGCTGGTCAGACCGACGTTCATATCAATTCGGTCAAGACACGTTAGCGGCAATCCTAAACGTAGTTGATGACTTAAGGTAAATACAAGAGCGGGTAATCATGGTTGATTACCCGCTTATTTTTGTATGATTGTAAAAACAAATAATTAACATAAAGACGTTTTAAAACACCTCAACAGGGTGTAATAACAACAATAAAGGGGAATAATCGTGGATGCGTTAGGCAGCTTATTAGATAGCTTAGATGGGATGTTAGGTGGTTCACCTTGGTTCCCGTATGTGTTGCTGGGGGTTGGTTTATTTTTTACCATTTACCTGAAATTTCCACAAATACGATATTTCAAACATGCGTGTAAGGTGGTGACGGGAAAATACGATAAAAAAGGCCTAGAAGGGGATACCACGCACTTCCAAGCACTGGCAACAGCACTCTCTGGTACGGTTGGAACAGGTAATATTGGAGGGGTGGCTCTGGCGATTTCAATTGGCGGGCCTGCGGCACTCTTTTGGATGTGGATGACGGCATTTTTTGGTATGACAACCAAATTTGTGGAAGTGACCCTCTCTCACAAATATCGCGTGCAAACAGATGATGGCACAATGGCAGGGGGTCCTATGTATTATATGGATCGCCGCCTGAACATGAAATGGTTAGCGGTGTTATTTGCAATCGCGACTGTTATCAGCTCATTTGGTACCGGTAGTTTGCCGCAGATAAACAATATTGCACAGGGCATGGAAGCGACCTTCGGTTTTGCTCCGATGGCCACAGGTGCAGTGCTTTCAATTCTACTAGCGCTTGTTATTTTAGGTGGTATTAAGCGTATTGCAGCCATTACATCTCGTATTGTACCACTGATGGCCGCTATCTATATTTTGGGATCTTTTGCAGTTATCTTCTACAACATTGAGAATATTGTTCCTTCGTTTCTTTCTGTTTTTACTGATGCGTTTACGGGCTCAGCGGCTGCAGGGGGCTTCTTGGGAGCTTCTTTTGCCTATGCGTTTAATCGTGGCGTAAACCGTGGCTTATTTTCTAACGAAGCAGGTCAAGGCTCTGCACCCATCGCGCATGCTTCGGCAAAAGCCGACGAGCCAGTGTCAGAGGGGATGGTTTCTATTTTAGAACCATTTATCGACACCATCATTATCTGTACCTTGACTGGACTTGTTATCTTGTCCTCAGGTGTGTGGACTGAAAAATTCGAAACTCACTTCGAGCGTTCATCAATGATTATTCTCGATGGTAAATATGACGAGTCTAACCAGCAAGACCGAGAAGCTCTATATGCTTACTTAAATGGTAAAAAAGAGCACAATGTAAAACCATTTAATGGCGAAATTGAAGTTGTACAGGGTAAAGCAGTAACGGAAAACTTCACGGTTATCCATTCGCGCTCCATTGGCGAGAAAGTACGTTTTGGTATTACTGAGCGTCACAAATACACTGGAATTGTTGAGGTGAAAAACGGGTTACCAACAGACAATAGCATAAGCTTGATTGGTCACTCGCTGGTTCATTCTGCTGAATTAACAACTAAAGCATTTACCAGAGGCTATTTAGGCGAAAATGGTAAATATATTGTCTCTATTGGTTTGTTGTTGTTTGCATTTTCTACAGCAATTGCGTGGTCTTACTATGGTGACCGAGCTATGATTTACCTGCTAGGTAGCCGCTCTGTTATGCCGTATCGAGTATTTTATGTGGCGGGTTTCTTTTGGGCGTCGTTTGCAGACACAACTCTGGTTTGGAAACTTGCAGCGGTAGCAATTGTTGTAATGACCCTACCTAACCTGTTTGGTATTTTCCTGCTACGAAAAGAAATGAAATCTTCGGTGAAAGATTACTGGGAAGATTTCAACAAAGAACACAAACAGTGAGCGAATTTTAATTAAAATTATCTTGTCATCTAAGGACAAGGCATCGCAAAGGTAGTAGAATAGGGCACTTCACAGGTGCCCTTTTTTGTATAATGGAGAAGTAACACGATGGCAATAGCACAGTGCCCCAGCTGCAATAAATCTATTTCCTCCAAACACAAGTCCTGCCCTCATTGTGAAACCAATTTAGCAGACTTTTCTCAAGAAGACAGAGAAAGAGCAGCCTCTAGAAATCGCGTCAAGCGTCAACAAACAGTGATGAATTATTCATTTATTGCACTGATCCTAGTGCTTGGCGGATTCTTATATATTTATTGGCAACAGCCTGCGCCTAACTCCTTCGAAATGATAGCAAGTAAAAGCGCGATAGGTATTGGCACGGTTTGGTACTTAATTAATCGAGTAATACTCGTTATTTTGAAAAAGAAAAAGTAGTAATGAATGTAGATAGCTTAGTTCAAAATATTACCCCAGAAATATTCGAACGTTTGCAATATGGTGCAGCGACGGGGAAGTGGCCTGATGGTACGCCTCTTAGTGAAGCCCAAAAAGAGCAAACGGTTCAGTTGGTGATGCTATACCAAGCAAAGGTAGTCAAATCCAACGAACAATTCACCATAAACGAAAAAGGTGAGATGGTGCAAAAATCCAAACGCGAATTACAACAAGAATTCAAAGCCGATAATGAAATAGCTAGGTTCAGTGAAAATGATCTTTAAACACCTTTTTACACCGAAATGGAAACACCCTAAAGTAGACGTTCGTTCACAAGCGGTAGACAAACTAGATCTAAGTAAAGATGCGACATTGCTCCACACTCTAGCGCTCGAAGATGAGTCTGCGCAGATCCGGAAAAAGGTTCTTACCAGAGTTAATGATCTGGGGCTTTGGTGGAAAGTTTATAAGCAAGATAGTGAGCTTAAAGAACTGGCAGAGCAAAAAATATCTAGTGCTGTTATCAACCAAGATAATGCGCTGCTGCAAGAAATTCGTGAAGAGTACATAGAGCGCTATGCCCCGGTGAAAACGCTCGAAAAAGTTGCTGTGCGTGAAACAGACTCAAGCAATAAGGTTAAACTGCTAAAGCGCTTAGCAAATACGTCATTAATTGAAAAGACGTTTAAAGATGGTGACGAGTCACTTCAAGCATTAATGCTTGATCTTATTTATCAGTACAGTCTTGAAAAATCTGTATTAAAGAGCGCTAAAGGTAAGGCACTAGGAGCCATTGAGCATGCGCTTGAGCAACAGCGGCTAGCTAAAGAGATGCCAGCACAAGTGGCTGAGCAAACACGAGTTGTACTTGCGAAACTTAATGCGCTACGAGATAAAGCCGATTTTGAGCAAGTGAATACACAAGCAGAGCAGTTGTTTGCACAGTGGCAAAGTATTGAGCTTAAATGGCTTGACGAAGAGACGGTTGCGACACTTGATGCTAAGTATCAGCTTGTTTCAGAAAAACTGCACCGTCATTTAAAATCGTTACATGCAAAGCACCAAGCCTTACAAGAGGAGCTAAAAGCTAAACAGGATCAAGCACTTGAAATTGCCGAGTTCACTGCTGAGTTGGAGGCAATTGAAAAGTCAGTGGAAGTTGCATGTTTAGCTCTGGATTTAGCACCACATGCAGGTCTTGTTGAGCGCGTAGAGATGCTAAGAAGCAAGATGGCATCTGCACAGTACGTCAATACTACTGACCTAAAAGATTTGCAAAGTAAGTTAAATAATATTGAACGAGATTTATCAAACTTGCCAAGCATAATCGAAGCTAACGAAATGTTTAACCAGGCATTAAGCGCGCTTAAGGCTATCGAAGCACCAGATGCTATTGAGCAACTCGATGCACAAATGCAAGCTCAAAAAGATGCGTATGTGGTGGTAAGAAAGTCCCTAGATGCCTTACCAAAAATGCTACAAAAACCAGCTAAAGTGCAACTTGCAGAGGTTAGCCAGACATTTATGAGCGCTATAGAGCCTCTTAAAGCTGAGCAAGATAAAGCCTTGAAAATCGCTAAGAAAAAGGCACGAGATGTACAACGGCTCATTGATCAGGGTCGCTTCAACGTGGCATTCGGCGTTTTCAATGGGTTTGTAGAGCAGTATGAACTACTCACACCACACTACAAAAAACAGCTTGAAAGTCAGCATGACAGCTTGTCTAAAGCATTAAATGATTTAAAAGATTGGCAGAAATATGCAGCAACGCCAAAGCGTGAAGCCTTATTGAGTGAACTTGACAACAAGTTACAAGAAGAGGATATCGACCCGCAGAAGCGTGCTGAAGAGGTTAAATTACTTCGTGCACGCTGGAATGAATTAGGCCACGTAGAGAGCGACGAAGAAAAAGCACAAGCGGTGCTATTTGATGAAAAAATAGAATTGTTATTCGCTCCTTGTAGAGCATATTTTGCTGAACAAGAAGTCCTTCGTGAGCAGGCTAAAGAAAAGCGTGAAGCAATTATAAATGATGTAGAGGCTTTATTAGCTTCACTTCAAAGCGAAAATAATGATTGGCGAGAGGTTGAAGCGCAATTTAACCGTCTTGCTAAAGCATGGAAGAGTGCAGGTAATGTTGATGCTAAGGTATATCAAAAGCTGAATGCCACTTACCGTCAACATCATCAAGCAATTTATGAGCAGTTAAAAGCATTCCATCAAGGCAATGCTGTTGAAAAAGCAAAACTTGTTGAAATTGCCGAGCAGCAACTTGAGTCGGATGACTTAGCGGCATCTTGTGAGCTACTTAAGTCGCTTCAAAAACAATGGCAGCAAATTGGCTTTGCAGGTGCAAAACAAGAGCACACATTATGGAAAGCGTTCCGTGCGCATAATGACGCTGTATTTGAAAAGCGCAGTGCCCAATATGCTGAGCAAAAAGCACTCGAGAAAAGTCTTGAAGCTGAACAGCGTCAGCTGTTAGCTGAATTAGACAGTAAAGTGATTGAAGCCGTAACACAAAATGAGCTGATAAACATTCGCGAGGAGTTAACAGCGACATCAGTGGTAGCTGCGCTTAAACAAGAGAAAAGCCGATTGCTATCACAGGTAAAGTCAAAGCTAGATGACTTATTTTCATCGCAACGCCGCGAAAAATTTAACGAGTTGGTGAGTGCTGTTGAAAACGGTGACGTGATCCCTGCAACATGGCAGGGAAGCAATAAAACTGAACTGACTGCTCAACAGTTAATCTTGCGACTTGAAATACTAACAAATCAACCGACCCCAGCGCAGTGGCAAAATGATAGAATGTCGCAACAAGTTGCGATGCTTGATGCTAAGCTGCAGGGAGAGGAATGTAGCCTTGAAACCTATTTGGTCAGCTATTTAGCTGAGGTAGACCAAGATACCTTAAAGAGCGCTAAAGATAGATTACTGGCAATCTTAAACGCATGATCAATAAAGCCCATTTAACCACAGGTTAAATGGGCGTCTTCTGTACGCTTTACTTTTATCACACTGAAATTGTCTTAGTACTTGCTTAGTTTTAAGAAGCTAACTAAGCAAACTATATTACATAAAAACAATGTGTTAGCTTATTGTTTAGTCTGATCACAGGTTAATGACCTGTCACGTGTTTTGCTTTTAATAACTTCGCAAGCTCAATGGCGTCCTCAATTGCTTTTTGCTTAGAGTCTTGGTGCCTTTGGTCGTTAAACTCTTGATACTCAGATGCGATTTCGTAAAAATTGTCAGCACCTAGGTAAGGAGAAAGTTGCTCTATATGACTGCTTAAATGGTTTAAATGGTGCTGTGTTCCCCCTTTTTTAAACTCGCACTCTCCCCATGATGCTAACAAGACGACTGACTTACCGGAGAGTATTGGTAATAGCGGCTTGTCGCCTCTGGCTAAATCAAAGCTAAAAGTCTGGTTGACCCTAATGACCAGATCAAACCATGCCTTCAATACAGCGGGCATACCATAGTTGTACATAGGGCTTGAAATTACAATAACATCTGCATCTTTGACTTCTTTTATAGCTAGATCTGATGCCGCAAGGATCTGTTGTTGCTCCTCACTCAAGCTATGCTTTTCGAATGCAGCAGCAAGAAAGGCTTCGTCGATAAAGGCGGGTTGATGAATCGAGAGATCTCGATGCACTACCTCTACATCTAGCAGATCAGCCGATAGCTCATTTAAAAAATGTTCGCCCAGCATCCGTGAAATAGACTGATGTTGCGGTTTATGGTCATTATACTTTCTTGCACTTGAACTTATGTATAGAATGTTTTTCATTAGTTATCTCCATTTATTAATTAAGCTTATTCTCTTGTTAATAAAGCTTTTTAACAAATGAGAAGATTGATTAGATAGATGAGGTTAACTTAACTATAGGTTCGTTATGCTTAAAAATTTACCATCACTAAACAACATTAAGACTTTTGCTATAGCTGCTCATCTGATGAGTTTCAAAGAAGCTGCGAAAGTACTAAATGTTACGCCGACCGCGGTATCACATCAGATCAAGGCCCTTGAATCTCATTTGAGAGTACCACTATTTGAACGCCATACTCGTGCAATTAAGTTAACGGCTCAAGGTCAAGCACTGGCCAAAACGTGCTTTGATACACTAAATACATTGGACAATGCGTTTGTTGAGTTTAGTCCTCGCCAACGGGACTTGCTTATTTCATGCTGTAATTCATTTGCTGCGTTGTGGCTAGCGCCAAAGATGGGCATCATCACGAGTTTATTTCCGCATCAAAAGGTGGTGATTTGTGCAAGTGATAAACTCATAAACTTAAATGAAGATAAGCATATAGATATTGCACTCCGTTATGGGCATAGTCAGTCTAACGCCGAAGAAACATGTTTGGTCACAGAACAAATAGGCGGTTATTGTAGTTTAAATTATCAACCACCGGTTGGCAGAAAGCCGGTACTCTTTGTTACACATTGGCGTGATGACGAGGGGTTAAAAAATATTCCTTGGAAAAACCATGTAGATGAAAATTTATATGAAGTTCAGTACTTTGAACAAGAGCACTTTGTATTGCAAGCCGCACTGGCCGGACAAGGGGTTGCCTTAGTAAGCAATGTGCTGGCTAGATCTGCGGTTGAATGTGGCTGGTTAAAGCAATATGAAAATATACCGAGTTTTGTGGGATACAGCTATTGGTCAAGAAAGACAGCTCACCGTCGAAATTCATCAGAATTACATCAATTTTCAAATTGGCTCGAAAAA
>NZ_RCSQ01000148.1:0-36972 GCF_004103255.1 Pseudoalteromonas sp. PS5 | reverse complement strand
TTTTTTTGTACCTGGACATTTCGGAAACCTTTGAAAATGAATGCCTTTTCATTTATCGTTGAGTTGATAATATTGTCTAAACTCTCAGTAGCTTCTATGTTTCAGTCATTCATCACGTTGGTGATCTTAATTTTTGGTTTCTTATCATTCAGCCTCAATGCGCTTACCTTAGGTGCTGAGCGAGCTGAAGACTACTTATCTGCTTTGAAAGGCAAACGGGTGGGACTCATTGTAAATCAAACCTCCCGAGTCGCAGATCATCATCTTGTAGACTTTTTAATAAAACAAGGTGTTGATGTTAAGAAAGTATTTGCCCCAGAGCATGGCTTTCGTGGAAACCAAGATGCAGGCGCGCAAGTTGAAGACGAAAGAGATGTGAAAACCGGACTGCCAATCATCTCGCTTTATGGCAAGAATAAAAAGCCAAAAGCTGATCAGCTTAAGGACATCGATATTCTTATTTTTGATATTCAAGATGTCGGTGTACGATTTTATACTTATATCAGCACCATGCACCTCGCGATGGAAGCAGCATCAGATATTGGTATTGAGTTTTGGGTGTTTGATAGGCCAAACCCAAATCTGAACTATATAGATGGCCCAGTATTAGAAAAGCCGTTTCGGTCATTTGTGGGCATGCACCCGATCCCAATACTACATGGTATGACGGTAGGGGAGCTTGCCTTGATGATTAATGGAGAAGGCTGGTTGGTAAGTAACAATAAATTGAGCCTTCGCGTGGTTTCTATGCTGCAATACAGTAGTGCAACCCAATACAAAATCCCAATACCGCCAAGTCCTAATTTACCAAATCAACGCGCTATTTATCTATATCCTTCGCTCTGCTTTTTTGAAGCGACCCCAATTTCGGTAGGAAGAGGCACAGACTTTCCGTTTCAAGTATTTGGCCATTCAAACCCTAAACTAGGAAAGTTTAATTTTACCCCTAAGCCTGTCATCGGTGCGGCCTCTAACCCAAAACTAAATGGTGTGATTGCTTATGGTGAAGATTTAAGGGACAGTTCAGTGAGAGGATTTGATTTAACTTGGTTTATTGCTGCCTATCAGCAATTCAGCCATGAGGGAGTGGAATTTTTTCAATCCCCGAGCTTTATGGACAAATTAGCAGGAACAGACAAAGTCCGCAAGGCCATGGAGGCAGGGTTGACTGCCTCAGAGATCCGCACACTGTGGCAGCAGGATGTTCAGCGTTTTATAAAGCTACGAGAACAGTACTTGTTGTACCCACGGTGAGCGACTTAGTTGAAAGCGACTAAAACACGGCAGGTAGCCTGCCGTAAAACGTCATTATTCGCTGCGCAATACCTGCATGTTTTCGTTTGCTTTATCAACGCGTTTTTGCCAGTGAAGGTTCGACTGTGCCAGCGATGTAAACAATACATCTATAAGATAAGCTTGTGAAGTACGTGATAACATACCTGAGTGCTTAAGCGGCTCTCCTTCGTTAATGCAGTACAGCGTGGCGTCCGCCATTTCGGCTAGTGCATGGTTGCCATATCTTGAAATAGCCAAACACTTACAATCATTGTCTAGTGCTTGATTCGTTAGCGTTAACAAGCTTTTACTTGTACCTGTATTACTAATAACTATCAGTAGATCATCTTTTCCCATTGTAGCGATAAAGCTAGAAGCACTGATCTCATCAACTTGTGCAATGGCTGGGATCCCTAGTTTTTGTAATTTCCATGTTAAATCTTGTGCCATCGTAAAGGTGCTGCCCAGCGCACAAACTATTACTTTTCTGGCGTTTTTTACCAGCTGAATTGCGCATTCAAACTGTTTAGCTGAATTTAATTTCCGAGTCTCTGAGATAACATTTTGCTGTTTTAGTTGTAATTTATCTGCAATTAACTCAATAGAATCGTTGCTGGAAATTAGCTCATCAATTGGCAAGCTTGTATCTGCTTGCTCGTTAAGTGCATCCACCACGGCTAATTTAAAAGCAGGAAACCCTTTGTAACCTAACTTTTGAGCAAATTTCACGACGCTAGATTGGCTAACGCCAGCTTCACGCGCCAGCTCAACAGAAGAAAGCGCACGGATTTTATCGCCCGAGTTCAAGGTAAAGTCAGCGAGCTTAGCCTCACTATTTGATAGCGATGGACGAAGAGCTTTGATTTTGACAAATGTAGACATGCGATACTCAATCCGAACTAAATTAATCTGTCCATATTATAGGTTCAATTGTAACGTTACGATAGACCAAAAAGGAATATCATTGCACAAAACACACTCATTGTACCAGTTTTGGGGTTAAATGTTGACTTAAATTTAATTTATTCATAAAGACTTGGTGTTTTAAACTGCTTAACTTAAGCTAGGTGTTTTGAATTCGTAGATTAAACTATATGGCTTGGTACTCAATTTTGCCACCTTTGATCGCGATAGTGGTCGTGTTTTGGCGTAAAGAAGTCATCATCGCACTGATATTAGCGCTAGTTTCATCTGAGCTTCTGTTGGCAATGAATGGCCAGCAGCCATTACTTTGGGCGACTTTTGTTGGTAGTGTTGAGCGTGTTATTGAAGTGTCGACTTCGGCAGGTAATAGTAGAATATTAATTTTCAGTATCGTGATTGGAGCACTGCTGGCTTATATTCGAGAGTCTGGTGGAGTTGCTGCCACGGTAAATATGCTACTAAACCGAGGGGTTGCAAAAAGTAAACGTCAAGTTGGGCTGTTGACAATGTTTACAGGTACCGCCGTATTTATAGAGTCAAATATGAGCGTACTAACGTCAGGCATTGTTGCTAGGGGACTATTTGACAAGTTCAGCATGAGCAGAGCACGTTTAGCTTACATTATTGATAGTACCAGCGCTCCTGTTTGTATTTTAATTTTATTAAATGGATGGGGAGCATATGTTCTCGGTTTGCTGAGTAATTATGAGTTGGCGCAATCTCCAGTCAGTATTTTATGGGGTAGCGTAATGTTTAACTTTTACGCGATTATTGCACTCTTAATTGTGTTTTACACAATTATTTTTGATAAAGTCCACGGCCCTATGAAAAAGGCTGAGCAGGAACTCCAGCATCAATCTGTTGAATTAGATAGTGGCCCTCAAGCCACCAAGTCTCGTTATATGTTAATACCATTATTGACGCTGATCATAAGTATGGTTGGGTTTATGTTTGTGACCGGAAATGGTGAGTTGGCAAATGGAAGTGGGTCTAAGTCTGTGCTCTACGCCACAATATTAGCCGTAACAGTCGCATACATACTGCTATTAGCCGGTAAAAGATTTAACCATCATCAATTAATGGATATCGGTTTTAAAGGAATGGGAGAATTGCTCCCACTTGTTAGCATAGTGCTCCTTTCTCTAACGCTGGGTGCAAGCCTGAAGGACTTAGGTACAGGGACTTTCGTTGCATCTTTGGTGGGTGACTATTTGCCTGTGTATTTAATCGTACCTGTGCTTTTTATCACAGGAGCGATAATGTCGTTTACTACAGGAACTTCTTGGGGCACTTTTGCAATACTTATACCGATAGGTGTGCCCTTGATCCAAACGTTAGGATTGCCACCATCCTTAGTGATAGGCGCTATTTTGAGTGGAGGTATATTTGGAGATCACTGCTCACCAATTTCTGATACTAGTGCAGTTTCTGCACTCGCCTCGGGCTGTGATTTACTCACTCATGTTAAAACTCAGCTCCCTTATGCGCTAGTAGGAGGAGGGGCTGCAATTGTTTGCTTTATGATTGCAAGCTTCGTTATGATCTAGTTATAGGCTCCAGCTATATGACTTTGTTTTGATACCAGCCTCATTTTAGTTAGCGTGAGTGACATCTGGGGGCAAGCCGGTATCCGGCTATGTCCCATGCCTTCTATGTCGGTGATTTGTCCCTCTGCGGATGTAGGTACCTTGGCGATAGCAGGACGAGGTAGCGGGGTTATCGACAAAATTTTCTCGCCTCAAAATAGACCACCTAATTAAGCAAATTGGTATCATTTGTGCTGTCATGGTGCTGTTCCCTAAAATAAATCATTAAAGGAAAAACGATCAACAATGACCAAGAGGATGGAAATTTCTTATTTCGTTGATATGAATCTTGGTATGATGTGATGCCTTGGTTTAGAATGCGCGGGTTGAAAAGGCACGTAGCGTCTTGAGTTAAACTTAGGGGAGTGGTGAGTTATGACATTAATAGAGATAGATAAAGCCCGTTATCGAAAGCACTTAAATCAGGTTATTGTGGCATGTGTTATTGCATTAACTGCGATTAGTTTAGGCGTAGCGCAGCTACTTATCTATTTGTTTCCAGATGCTGATGGTAGCCACTTCCATTGGAACTTATCAGGTGTCGTCGTGGCCTGTTTGATAATTGCTGGTGTCTTAAAAAAATACAAATCCCATTCGTTTATGACCGAAGTGAGTTATGTATGGGATTTGAAGCAGGCACTCAATAAAATTACACGAAAGATGTCTAAACTAAAGCAAGCCGCAGCAAACGGAGAGGTGGAAGCAATGACTGCGATTCAATACAGTTATGCAGGCTCAAGGCAGCTTTGGCAACTTGACGATAACACCATAACGATGGATGACTTAGCACTATGGCAAAGTGAACTTGATGCACTTGCTAGCAAGTACCAAGTTGAAATTCGAGCAGAAAATTATCATGAGTCTATTTTAGATAAATATTAAGGTGTGTTGATCTTTGTTTTTTGAGTATTTTATTGGTTGCGGCACTCGACTTGCCGCCTAGCAACCTATGCAACAATGAGCAAAACGCGCTAAAGTGAATCCAAACTGCTGCAAAAACAAACCTGAAAGATAAACAAATCCTAGGCAAACCTTTGATAAGTAAGGTTTGCAATTTTTCACATTTTTTAATGTGACACTAATATGTCAAGAGAATAATATACTGCTCGTTTTTTCTATTAGTGGGACGAGTAGGGTAGTGTCGTTACGTCATAGACTGCATCAATTTGGTTGGTTAGTGTTAATTAACTCGCTTTTTTCTATCTTACTAGCAGCAAATGTTGTTAATTCTAATCCGAATAGCTACCAGGGCCTGACTCTCTTCTACGCTACAGTGTCGACATGGGGGCATATGGCATTGCTCACAGGCGCTATTAGTTTGGTGCTATTGCCATTGGTTTGGGTTAAGTCAGAAGGTTGCAGGGCGCTCGGTTTTTCAGCTTTTTATGCTTTTTTCTTTGCGTTACTAATAGCCAACAGTCTGTGTTTCGAGCTATACAAATTTCATATCAATGGTGTCATTATTGATATGTTGTTAGCAGGGCAGGTGATTGAGTTATCTGTGCATGCTTGGATACAAGCCAGTGTTATTTTTGTCCTCTTATTTGTGTGTCAATACATACTTGTTAAGTGGAGCAGTAGACCAAAACGGCTAATGAGTATGCGGCTGGGGCGAAAATATGTTGTAGCCACCTGCTGCGCCGTGTTAGCAAGCAACACAATTCACGTTTGGGCAAGTGCTAACGTATACCAACCAATTACTGGATTCAGCAAGTACTTACCGCTTTTTAAGCCAGCCACCGCGAATACACTTTTACGGCAATATGAGTTAATAGATGAAGCAGCGCTTGCACAACAAAAAAGCATGTCTTTGGTAAAAGGGCAATTTAATTATCCGCTTCATCAGCTTGATACAGATTCTGTTGCTGCTCCTCCCAATATTGTTGTTATTGTACTTGACTCTTGGCGCTACGATGCTTTTACAAAAAGTGCCACTCCTAATATCTGGGCGTTTGCCAAACATGGCCTGACCTTTGAGCAGCACTTCTCGACCGGTAACTCAACTAGAACTGGGATCACTGGCTTATTTTACAGTTTAACAGGAACCTATTGGCAAGATATTTACAACAATCGTGCCGCTCCGCTATGGATGGATAGAATGCGCGAATTAAACTATCAATTTGGTATTTTTTCTTCAGCGCAGCTGATCCGCCCTGAGTTTAACGAAACCGTTTTTTCTAATATAAATGGATTGCAAACCCACACCGAGGGTGATGATGTATTGGCTAGGGATAGGCAAATAACCAAAAACTGGCTGTCGTGGTATGACAACAAAGCGCCAGCGCAACCCTCATTTAGCTTTCTCTTTTACGATGCAATTCATGGGTATGCTGTGCCTGATGGCTACCAAGCTGGATTTCAGCCCATGCATGGTCCGATCAACCATATGTTGCTACACAATCACTACGAAAGACAGCCAGTTTATAATCGCTATTTAACAAGTACTCACTTTGTGGACAGTTTAGTTGCGTCAGTATTAACGAAGATTAATAGAGAAAATACGTTGGTAATTATTACCTCAGATCATGGTGAGGAATTAAATGACAACAAGCTGAACTATTGGGGCCATAATAGTAACTTTTCAACTCCTCAAGTGAAGGTTCCCTTTATTATAGTAGGGCCAAAAGTAGAAAAATGGCGTCATTGGAAAACATCCCGTGCTACAACCAGCCACCTAGATGTAGCACCTACTATTATGAAAACGTATTTGGGGGTAAAAAATGAGGTACAGGACTTTGCACTTGGCATGAGTCTTACAGAGCCCGCCCAAGAAAGGGAATGGTTGTTATTGAGTAGTTACAACAAATACGCCATTGTCAACAGGCAGCAGATTATAGAAGTATCAACATTGGGGACTTACGAGGTACTTGATCATAGTAACAGGCCAACTGAGCAAGCTCCAAACTACAAGCATGTACAGCATGCCTTGGAGCAAAGTCGACACTTCCAATAAGAACTGAATTATCTGATACCAATTCAATGGAATTTCCTTTCTAAAAGGCAAGTATGATGAGAGCTTTAATCAATTAGTATCTGTCTACCGGCTACCGGCTACCGGTTACCTTGATACTCCCTTGCTTAGATTAGTATTATTCTCATCATCTATTGAATAAACCGCAAACGCATTTTTTTTACCTCTTTTTACGGCGTACATGGCTTTATCTGCATACTCAATAAGCTGTCCCAGCTCTTTGGCATCCTTTGGGTAACTTGCAACACCAACACTGGCACCAACACTAATATGTATATTTTTAGTCTCGTTAGTTTGCCACAGCATTTCGGTGTTGATAGCTGCTAATAAATTTGCCGCAATTTGGTGTAATTTTTCTTTTTCGACACAGTGTAGGGCAATTAAAAACTCATCCCCTCCCCAGCGGCAAACAATATCTTTGTCTCTAACCCGCTTCGTTATTTGCTTGGCTATATGTCTTAACATTTTATCCCCAGCATTATGGCCATAAATATCATTTACCGGCTTAAACTCATCTAAATCTACGATAAATAGGCTAAAGGGTAAGGCGTCATTGAGCCATTCATTAAGCTTGATTTCAGCGCCGTGACGGTTATACAGCCCGGTAAGCTTGTCGCGGTTCGCTTTTATATTCAACTCTTGGAAAACAGTTTTTCTCATTGTGATGTCAGAGAGGAAAATTTGCAGATAAAGTTGTCCGTTGCTTTCTAAGCGCAGCATAATGATGCTGAGCCAAACAGGTTGCTCTGTGAGCGGATTGGTAAATTCAAACTCAGATTGTGTGGGTTGGTTGAGGGCGAGCGTGTGTTCAGTAAAGGTGTATAGTATATCTGGGGTTTGGCAGTAACGGCCGAAGCTCTCAGGAAAAAACTCTTCTAAGTCAATTCCCATTCCAGCAAGCAGATCACAGGCAGCGTCATTGGCCAGAAGCACCTCTCCTTTGTCCTTCACTAATAATGTCGGTGAGGAAGAACGCTCAAACATCAGTCGAAAGCGTTTTTCCAGTGCTTCTATGTCAGCCCTGAGGCGACGTTCTTGTTCGAACATCGCGGCGGTTTTTGCGATGAGCTGATTAGTATTGTTAGCAATATCACCTATTTCGCTAGAGTCATGGCCATTTGGTATTTCCAGCTTGAGTGGCGCACCAGGAATGACCTGGGCAATCTGTTTGTTCAAAATGCTCAGGGGTTTGGTGACTAGAAAGTGTGTCAGGATAGTAAAAATGACCAGAATAGGAATAATGACGATCATTAACGTCTTGACGCTGGAGCGAGCGATGTCTCTGGCGTTTTGTTCAATAAATACGGAATTTGGCTGGATATAGATTTCACCAACAATTTCATTAAACAGAAATGGATGGTTGAGCTTGATGATAGTCGCGTTGTCGGTCTTAAAGCCCACGCTTTGTGCCAACCATTTTTCCTCACTTTTCATTGCGGCAGAGGAAATAATATCGTTACTGATCAAGCCATTTATTACCTCTACTGCCAAATCCTTATCGTTGAGATACGTTGCAATAGATGAAGAAGCCGAAACCGTTTGACCGATTTGGCCAATAATAGTACTTGAACGCGCTAATTCACGCTCGAAAATGTGATCGTGATATAGCTTGGCATATAAAAGCGAAAATACGCATGTCGATATGACCAGCACCAGTGCTAGTCGGACAATCAATCCATATCTAGTCATTTATCTGATAAATTACCTTAACATCATCAGTCACAAGCTCCATCGGTATATAACCTATGGCGTTAGGTGTTTTTACGATATTTTTTAGTATAGCCGAAGGAGATGAAAAGTACTGAGGAGGAGATACCTTACCGCTAAACTTGATCCTTGACCAATACGCATTGATTTGACTTTCATTTCGTCCTGTAAGCGCAAAAAAGAATGGCTCTCTCATGGGGTGAGATTTGTCATAATCATAGGTAACCGCCATTTCCCCATTAGGAAACGCTACATATTTTCCCATGTACATATCAATAAGTTGCCGCTGTGAAACGGTATCTATCGAGTTACTTTTATTGACGATAACGGCAATATCAGCATGAGCAAATAAAGGGCTTACACTAACAAGTAAAAGTAAAAACCTCAGCTCTTTCATTAAAACACCCAATTAAAGCTTAAGGTGAAGGTATTAAACGAAAGGTCAGGTTCCTCAAACTGATCCGCTCGATGTAAATAAAATGCGCTGGGTAGTCGGTGGGTTGTGGTGTGTTGCCAGTTAAGTTTTAAAGCCAGTGTTGCTGAGAGCTCGCGCCGCCAAGTTAAAGAGGTTGTGCTTTGATCAAGTTGGTAAAATCCAGAGTGCATTGACGCTGCTTGATACAACTCTACTAACTCAGGTAACGGTACTGTGGGTCCTGGCTCTACTTCTGTATTATCGGATTTGGCAATGGAATAACTTACTGAAAGCGTATTCAAATCAAATCGCTTACCTACCGTAATATAACCTGCCTTGAGATGATTAAGGACACTTGAATTTGAGTCGGTGAGAGAGGCTTCAGTTTGTACTAGCCAATTTGAATCATCATATCGCATGCTTAATGCGTTATAAGTAAAATCTTTATCTTGTATAAAAAGAGAGTCAATCAATTGTGATTTAGTAGGCCAAAATGAGAGTGGCACTTTGGCTAAGGCGTCACGTAATTGGCCTTGTTGTTCGTGTTCATTAGCCGACTTTGTTGTGGTGTAATTAGCTCTAAATAGCCAGTTTAGTGTTTCATATTGTGCCACTACGCCTAAGATAGACTTGAGCTCCACATTCCAAAAAAAGCCATTGTCACTGTAAAGCGGTGACTCAGATCTTCCCCAATATGCTTTTATGCTTGCTACACCATGGCTCAGTGGCGCGCGGTACTGAAGATCAATACCATCCAAGTTCTGGTGAGGAATGATGGCGTAAAACTCAACTGGCGGATGCTCCAAGTCCATAGAGTAACCAATATCTCGATACTCGGTCATTAAAAACAAATCGAGCCCGGTACGTCCAGCACGAAACTGCCAATTTGAGCTTGCACTGTAGCGTAAAAAAGCCAATTTCAGAGTATTGTTAATTTTATCATGGCGTTGGTCTTTGATTAGCAGTTGTCCGACTAGATCAAATGAGCTGTTTATTTTCCATTCGGCTTGTAAGCCAATTGAAGAGAATGAAAAGTCAAGTTCATCTGTCGTTACTCCGCTTGGTTGTGAGATTGTTTCTCTAATTTTAGCCGTGCGAGAGTCTGTTTTTACCGCTTTAAGCGTCGCAAAACCGCTAAAGTCGGCATTTGCACTATGGCTTAATGGTGTGAAAGCCAACAAGCATACGAATACTGAACGCATAAAATTTGTGTGAGAGTTTGTCTTCCTTACCTTTCAGACTAGTTTGATTTTTACCATTTACCAATGCGATGTTACCTTTAGCCTTGTATAATGCCAGTAAAGACACCATATCTCTTTTATGGTAGCATATTGTTATATTATCACATTAGGCAAGATTAAGACGTGGCAGAAGTAAGAGCGAGAGTCGAGCTGAACGTAGGGCAGCACAGTAATATCCCTGCGGAAATAGTTTCTTTTTCAGGGCTACATGATGGCCAAGAACATGTTGCATTAGTATTTAATAATGCTGACAGCAATCAGTCTGTGCCCCTTATTCGTATGCACTCTGAGTGCTTGACTGGTGATGTCTTCCATTCTTCACGTTGCGATTGCGGTGAACAGCTGAATGAGTGCATTGAAATGATGCACAAACAAGGAGGCGTGTTACTGTATTTACGTCAAGAAGGCCGCGGTATTGGCTTATACAACAAAATTGATGCGTACGTTTTGCAATCTCAAGGCATGAATACCTATGAAGCCAATAATCATCTTGGTTTTGAAGATGACTTAAGGGATTTCTCAGATGCGGTACTGATGTTACAAGCACTTGGGCTAAACCATGTCAAGTTAATGACAAATAACCCAAAAAAGCTAAAAGCACTGAGAAGCGCTGGTATTACAGTCGATGAGGTCGTTGGAACACAAGCCCATGTAAAAGTTGGCGTATCCGGCAATGAGCAATACTTAAAAACTAAAATACAACACGGTGCTCATATGTTAGATATCAAGAAAATTTCAAAAGCGGACTAAGGGCTTTTTGCCCTTATTCTCTGAACAATGACTGGTATTGATGTGGTGGCGGCCTTACTCGGCTTACCACTTGAAGGTCAAAGTGACTATCTGCGCTCTCCACTTGGTTAAATCCAAACTTAATTTCGTATAAATTTGAAAGATGGGTGCGAAGCAGCCTAGGGATTACGAAAAAGCCCAGACAAATCCTGTTTACATGACTTTTCACCAGACCCTCTAATCAGTATAATCAAGGACGTTATAGCTTAAATTAAGTGGACTATGTCGACTCCTATTCGAACATTCAAAGCAAATATGGGCATCCAATGGGTAAAAGCGGGTTGGGAAATTTTTAAAACTCAACCTTTGACTTTTATGTTGATGTATATCTTCATGGCAGTTGTCAGCTTATTGCCGCTGTTTGCGCCAGTTTTTCATCTTATCGCTGCCTTATCCGGGCCTTTTTTAAGCGCAGGCTTTTATCTTGCTGTTATCAACAAACAAACGAATAAAGCAGCAAAGCTTGCTGATATTTTTGACCCATTTGCAGCAAAGGGTCGACGTCTGAATTTATTTCGTGTTGGTATTTACCAGATGGCGGGGGCGCTGCTGCTAACTATGGTTGCTGGCGTGTTATTTAGTGATGTGGCAACGGCCATAGAAAGTGCAGGGCCAAATACCTCACCGGAGCAATTGATCCAGTTGGTAGCGAGTAACATGAACTTTCTAGAAGTGGCTCTATTTGTGATCGCACAGTCCACAGTAATGATGGCATTTGCTTTTGTTGTGCCACAAGTTTTCTTCCAAGGCGAAAAGCGCATTTTCCATGCAATGAAATGCTCATTAGCAGCCTTCTATCACAACATGGGGGCGTTGACGGTTTTTGGATTGGTTATCGCCGCATTAATCGTTGCGTCTATTCCACTTTCAATGATCCCAGCGATTATTATTATGCCTGTGGCCATGATAGGCTTTTTTGTGTCATTTCAGGCTATGTTTATGCCTACAATTATTGATAAAAATGAACTTGAGGCACATAAAAGTAACGGTCAATCTGATGCGGGTCGTTTCGACGCGTAATGGACGAGTTAGAAGTAAAAAAACTAAAAAACTACGCAGTTTGGTTGTTATCTCGACAAGAGTATTCACAAACTGGGTTGACGCAAAAGTTGCTGCAAAAAGGGGCGACGGCAGAAGTTGCTCAACAACTGGTGTCGTGGCTTGTGTCACTAGACTATGTTAATGACCATCGCTTTGCAGAGAGCTTTTTGAATCGACAAATAGCCAAAGGACTTGGAGCAAAGCGTATCTTACTAGATGCCGGGCAAAAAGGAGTTAGCCGCGATACATTGCATGCGTTGTTCGCTGAACGCGAAATTGACTGGTACATGCAAGCTGCAAAAACCTATCAAAAAAAGTATGGTGTTTGCGAGCAACCGTTAGAATATAAAGAAAAAACAAAGCGCGTACGGTATATGAGCTATCGTGGCTTTAGTTTTGATGAAATAGATTTTGCAATTGAAGCTGCAATGAACGCAGCAGAGCAAGAAGCAATAAAGGGTGAATGATCACATGCAGCATATGACTACCGCACAAATTAGGCAAAGCTTCTTAGATTTCTTTGCTAAACAACAGCACCAAGTGGTGCCTTCAAGCTCGTTGATTCCGGGCAACGATGCCACACTACTTTTCACTAACGCCGGTATGGTGCAGTTTAAAGATGCCTTTTTAGGTGCTGAAAAACGAGCATATACACGAGCAACAAGCTCTCAACGTTGTGTTCGTGCTGGTGGTAAACATAATGACCTTGAAAACGTGGGTTACACCGCAAGACACCATACTTTCTTCGAAATGCTAGGTAACTTTAGCTTTGGTGACTATTTTAAAACGGATGCCATTAAGTTCGCATGGGGATTTTTGACGGACGTCATTAAGCTGCCGAAAGAAAAACTACTGGTAACGGTTTACCACGAAGATGACGAAGCATTTGACATATGGTCAAAGCAAGTTGGAGTGCCTGAAGAGCGCATTATCCGCATAGCGACATCTGATAACTTCTGGTCAATGGGCGACACAGGTCCTTGTGGCCCATGTTCGGAAATTTTCTATGATCATGGTGAGCACATTTGGGGGGGACCTCCTGGCTCGCCTGAAGAAGATGGTGACCGCTTTATTGAGATCTGGAACTTAGTATTTATGCAATATAACCGTCATGCCGATGGTTCAATGGAACCGCTGCCAATGCAGTCGGTTGATACCGGCATGGGTTTAGAGCGTATTTCAGCGATCATGCAAGGTGTACATTCAAACTACGAAATCGATTTATTTCAAGCGCTCATCCAAGCAGCAGCAAAAGTTACGGATGCTCAGGACTTAGAAGATAAATCACTACGAGTTGTTGCTGACCATATTCGCTCTTGCGCATTCCTTATTGCAGATGGCGTCATGCCCTCTAACGAAGGCCGTGGTTATGTGCTTCGTCGTATTATTCGTCGTGCGGTTCGCCATGGTAACAAGTTAGGCGCGAAGGGCGCATTCTTCTACAAATTAGTCGCTGCGCTGGCTGAGCAAATGGGTGAAGCTTATCCGGAGCTAGTTAAACAACAAGCTATCATCGAAAAAGTACTGCGTATAGAAGAAGATCAGTTTGGTAAAACTCTGGATCGTGGTCTTGCCATTTTAGAAGAAAATCTTGAAGGTATTGAAGGCGATGTGATCCCTGGTGACTTGGTGTTTAAGCTTTATGACACCTACGGCTTTCCCGCAGATTTGACTGCAGATGTGGCACGTGAACGCTTTATGACAATCGATGAGCGTGGTTTCCAAGCATGTATGGAAGAGCAGCGTAAAAAAGCACAAGCAGCTGGTAAATTTGGCGCTGACTACAATGAGCGTCTCAAGTCAGAAAAACACACTGATTTTAAAGGCTATGATGCTGAGCACTATACTGGAACTGTGATTGAAATTTTCAAAGAAGGTCAGCACACGAATACGCTAGAAGATGGCGAGCACGGTGTCGTTGTGCTTGATCGTACGCCTTTCTATGCTGAGTCGGGTGGCCAAGTAGGTGATACTGGTGTACTTAAAGTGGCGAATGGTGAATTTGTCGTAACAGATACCCAGAAATTAGGTAATGCGTTTGCACATCATGGTCATATTGTTGGCCGTATTGGTATCAACGACAAGGCGGATGCACGTATTGACGCTGAGCGTCGTGAGCGAGTGAAGAAAAACCATACCGCAACACACTTGGTACATAAAGCACTACGCGACTTACTAGGCGACCATGTTACTCAAAAGGGCTCGTTGGTACTACCTGATCGTTTGCGCTTTGACTTTTCGCATTTTGAAGGTGTGACAAAAGCACAGCTGCAACAAGTTGAAGACGCCGTGAATGCTGAGATCCGTAGTAACTTTGCTCTGCAAACGGAGCTGATGGATATTGATGCCGCAAAAGACAAAGGAGCGATGGCGCTCTTTGGTGAAAAGTACGACGATGAAGTTCGCGTCGTATCAATTGGTGAATACTCAATTGAACTTTGCGGTGGTACACACGTGAAGCGTGCAGGTGATATTGGCCTCTTCAAGATAGTTTCAGAAGGTGGTATTGCAGCTGGCGTTCGTCGTATTGAAGCGGTAACTGGTGCTGATGCTATTGCTTATGTGAATGAACAAGAGCAAGTGTTATCAGAAATTGCGGCGTTAGTTAAAGGTGATACCTCATCGGTATTGGAAAAAGTAACGGCACTGCTTGAAAAGTCAAAAGGCCTTGAAAAGCAAGTCGCACAGTTGAATGACAAACTTGCAAGTGCTGCGGGTGCAACACTACTAGACTCGGTAACTCAAGTGAATGGTATTAAGTTACTGGTAGCTAATGTTGCAGGCACTGAGTCTAAGGCCTTACGTGGTATGGTTGATGATCTGAAAAACAAGATTGGCTCGGGTGTAATTGCACTGGGTGTTGCGAACGGTGAAAAAGTAAGCCTGATTGCAGGTGTAACGAAAGATCTTGTCGGTCAGGTTAAAGCTGGCGAACTGGTTAATCATATGGCTTCTCAGGTTGGTGGTAAAGGAGGCGGTCGTCCTGATATGGCGCAAGCTGGAGGCTCACAACCAGAAAACCTTGACACAGCACTCAATAGTGTTTCTGATTGGTTAAATGAAGTAACGCAGTAATCAGCAAGTGGCGCTGATTGTACAAAAGTTTGGCGGCACCTCGGTAGGTTCTATAGAGCGTATCGAGGCAGTCGCTGATCTCGTGGTTAAAACACAACAACAGGGCCACCAAGTGGTGGTCGTATTGTCTGCAATGTCGGGTGAGACAAATCGCCTAATTTCTCTTGCACAACAAATCGATGCACGTCCCAGCGCCCGTGAACTAGATGTGTTGATCACGACGGGTGAACAAGTCTCAATTTCTCTATTGGCAATGGCTATTATTAAGCGAGGCCACTCAGCGGTTAGCTTACTGGCGGATCAAGTTGGTATCAAAACTGACAATATGTTTTCTAAAGCGCGAATTACCCAGATAGATACAACGCGCTTAAGGCAAGAGCTAGAGCATAATCGGATTGCTATTATTGCTGGGTTTCAAGGCCGTGACGAGGAAGGTAATATCACCACGCTTGGGCGAGGCGGTACAGACACCTCAGCAGTTGAAATTGCAGGTGCTTTGCAGGCTGATGAATGTCAGATTTATACCGACGTTGATGGTGTTTATACGACCGACCCACGCATTGAGCCACATGCAAAGCGGCTATCACATATCACTTTTTCTGAAATGCTGGAGTTAGCGTCCGTTGGCGCAAAAGTATTGCAGATCCGCTCTGTTGAAGCGGCTGGTAGATACAATGTACCGCTGCGAGTACTGTCATCATTTTCCCCTGATAATGGCACTTTAATTAGCTATGAGGAAGCAAAGATGAAAAATACTAAGATTGTGTCTGGGATAGCAAGTGTCAAAGATGAAGTATTGATCTTAGTTAAAAATATCGACGTAAAAGTAAGCAACTTGGCTAATATTCTCACGCTTTTAGGTGAATATAATATCGAAGTTGACATGATTAACCATTTGAACCACAGTGATAAAAAAATAGACTATGCTTTTACTGTGCAGGTTAATGATGCTGTGTTGGCACAAGAAGTTTTACTTCCACATCTACAAAATTTTGGTGGTGCAACAATGGAGGTTAATGCTAACGTGGCAAAAGTGTCGGCGGTTGGGATCGGGATGAAATCTCACTCTGGTGTCGCCGGTCTATTTTTTATGGCATTGGCCGAGGAAAGCATTCACACTCTACTTGTATCTACCTCTGAGATAAAGATCTCAGCACTTGTAGAGGAGAAGTATCTCGAACTGGCAGTGAGAGCATTACATGCCAAGTTCGAATTGGAAAGTACTGAGTAAACTAAGTTTTTGCTTACTTTTCTGGGAAGTTTTATTTAAAATGGATTTGATGCGGAATCTTTTAAATTTTGGAATAACAGGAGCAAGAGAATGCTAATACTAACTCGTCGAGTAGGTGAAACCCTGATGATTGGTGATGAAGTGACTGTAACAGTACTAGGTGTTAAAGGTAACCAAGTACGTATTGGTGTAAACGCGCCTAAAGATGTTTCAGTACACCGTGAAGAAATCTATATGCGTATTCAGGCTGAGAAATCTAGCCCAGGCAATATGTGATCAAGGTATTGAATTAGTATGTGAGTTAAGGTGACTTGATACCTAGTTTGTCTTAATACTTGCTCAATTTGAAGGTGTAAACCTGACGTTAACATCGTAAAAATTTTATTTAGAACAACTGAATAGCAAATTTTTATGCCGATAGAGCTAAAGCCTCTTGAGATTATCGACAAGGTTTTTTGCTTTGAATATTGTTCACTTTATTAAGCAAGTTAGTTTAACTTGCATAAGTAAACCCCACGAATGTGGGGTTTATCATTTCTATATGTTCTTTGTCACTTTCTGTGACAAAAATTCGATGGCTTCTGCACTTAACCCTGACTTACTAATATAACTTGGCTTGTTACTTTGAAAGACCAAAAAACCTCGCTCTGTTTCAATTAACTTTTCAATAGCATTAAAAGCATAACAAAACTCAGCATGACTGGCTTTAGTGATGATCTGGTTATCGGTAATTGATACTGTAACCACATTGCCAGCGGCTCGTGAAAGTGCCTGCCTAGTTACCCACCAAGCTTTACGATAATAAAAGGCTAAGCATTCGACTACGGCTAGCAAAATAAGAAAGTTGCCAAGGTAGTGCTCTTGTAATCCATAAATAGCGAAAAAACCGAGCGCGACAAGCAGTATTAATAGACCATATTTAGGTTTTATCGCCAGTCCATTTGCTTCAGATTCTTCAAAGCACTCTTTGTAATAGGCCTTATCTAACTTAAATTGACTTTGGAAAGATAAATTTTCATTTTCTTTAGGCGATGACATACGTAATTACTTTAGTGAAAATTTACCTTAATTATACCTTTATACAGGTTCAAAGCGGTAATGCTAGGTTAGAGTAATTAAAACAAATTTATTACACAGACCGGAAAATAAGCGCTACAGCTTAACGTTTACGTAAACTTACCTTTTTGGTCAGTCCAATTGACAAATATAATTAAGATAACCAAATTCCCATTAAGTGAGACCCAGATCTTGACTATTACCTGCTACTATTTTGAATATTTTTCATATTTATTACGCATACCATCAATATTTTAGGCGATTTTTATAGCTAACTATATGATTGGCATAAGTTTAATATTTTTGGTATTACCAATTTACAATGGGCTTTACAGCGAAACGTTTTTTGTTATAAGGTGAATAAATATCGATAAAAAGTGAAGGTTTGTATCAGTTCGTTAACGCGAAGAATAAAACCGGATAGCAAGTAAGGGGTAAAAATGGATATTGGCGCACAGTTATTGCAAGCAGGAAACTTAATGTTAACTGGTATGGTTGGTGTGTTTTTGTTTCTGTCTATTTTGATTTTTGCGATGCGGCTTTTAGCAAACTTCGCCGCTCAGCTCAAAGAGGCTGAGTCTAGCACTTCACGGCAAAAAATAGCCAAAACAGCTTCTTCACAAGGGGTGCCGCAGGCACATATTGCAGCGATTAGTGCAGCTGTTGCAACCTACAGAAAAAATAATTAATAGGGGTCTTGCATGTCACAGTTAAAGCTTACTGAACTTGTGTTGCGCGATGCGCACCAATCATTATTAGCAACCAGAATGCGATTAGAAGATATGCTTCCGATTGCTGAACAGCTCGACAATATGGGGTATTGGTCGGTTGAATCTTGGGGAGGTGCAACCTTTGACTCATGTATTCGCTATTTGGGAGAAGATCCTTGGGAGCGGATCCGTGCATTGAAAGCTGCGATGCCTAAAACCAAACAGCAAATGTTGTTACGTGGCCAAAACCTTTTAGGCTACCGGCATTACGCCGATGATGTGGTTGAAAAGTTTGTCGAGCGTGCTCACCATAACGGCGTTGATGTCTTTAGAATATTTGATGCAATGAATGATGTGCGTAACCTAGAAACTGCTATCAAAGCAGCGATAAAGGTGGGGGCGCATGCGCAAGGAACGATTTCGTATACTGTGAGCCCAGTCCATACGTTGGAGATGTGGTTAACTCAAGCTAAGCAACTTGAAGACCTTGGCTGTCATTCAATCTGTATTAAAGATATGGCGGGATTATTAAAGCCTTATGACGCTGAGAAACTGATTTCAGGGCTAAAGCAGACAGTATCAATACCGATTGCAATGCAGTGTCATGCTACGACTGGGTTGAGTACTGCGACCTATCAAAAAGCCATTGATGCAGGCATTGACATGCTCGACACAGCTATTTCATCTATGAGCATGACCTATGGTCACAGTGCAACAGAAACCATTGCTGCAATTGTTGAAGGTACTGAGCGTGATACCGGTTTAGATTTACTCGCATTAGAGGAAATAGCGGCTTATTTTCGTGAAGTGAGAAAGAAATACGCAGCATTTGAGGGCAGTTTAAAAGGTGTGGATGGTCGTATTCTCTCGGCTCAAGTACCGGGTGGTATGCTTACCAATATGGAAAACCAGTTAAGAGAGCAAGGAGCTGGAGATAAACTTGACGCTGTTTTAAAAGAGATCCCAAGTGTAAGAAAAGAACTTGGCTACTTGCCGTTAGTTACACCAACTTCGCAGATTGTAGGGACACAAGCAGTATTGAATGTACTTACAGGTGAGCGGTACAAGTCGATAACCAAAGAGACCGCAGGTGTACTAAAAGGTGAATATGGTGCGACTCCCGCTGATGTTGACCACGCCTTACAGCAGCGTGTACTGGAAGGTAAGGAGCCTATTACGTGCCGCCCAGCTGATTTAATTGAGCCAGAACTTGATAGCTTACAAAGTGAATTGATAGCGACCGCGAAAAGCGAACAGGTTACGTTGGCCGAAGACGTTATTGATGATGTACTGACTTACGCTTTATTTCCTCAAATTGGTCTTAAATTCTTAAAAAGCCGCAACAACCCTGATGCTTTTGAACCAAAACCCACGCAATTTGAGAGCAAAGAGCAAAAAACAACAGCAACCCCTGCAACAGGTAAAGCATCAACTCCAGAGCGTTATAGCGTAAAAGTTGATGGCAAAGTGTATGACGTTGTTGTGGCACCTGGTGGCGAGTTGCAAGAGGTACAAGTAAAAGACAGTGAACTCATCCCACAGTCAACTTCAGTAAGTTCAAGTGAAACTCTTAATGCGCCGCTTGCTGGTAACATTTTTAAGTTAATGGTACGCGCCGGAGATGAAGTACAAGAGGGCGATGTTGTGCTTGTGATGGAGGCGATGAAAATGGAAACAGAGGTTCGTGCGACCCACAGCGGCCGAGTCGCAGATTTATTGGTGTCCGAAGGTGACTCAGTCAGTGCTGGCGACGCTATGATGTCTTTAGCGTAAGGGAGCAAAAATGGAAGGGTTGATTAATTTGTGGCAAGCAACAGGGCTTGCGAATTTTACCTGGCCTGCATTGTGTATGATGGCCGTGGGTTGTGGGCTATTGTACCTAGCAATTGCAAAAGGTTTTGAGCCGCTGCTTTTGGTGCCAATTGGTTTTGGGGCTATTTTGACCAACATTCCCGTTGCAGGGCTTGGAGATCCCGGCGGCTTGTTATATTACGTCTATTACATTGGCATAGATAGCGGTGTATTCCCTTTGTTAATCTTTATGGGGGTTGGCGCGATGACAGACTTTAGTGCATTGATTGCAAACCCAAAAATGCTGTTATTAGGAGCAGCGGCTCAGTTTGGGATCTTCGCAACCTTATTCGGCGCTATTTTACTTAATTTTATCCCAGGGTTTGAATTTACTCTACAAGATGCCTCTGCAATCGCGATTATCGGTGGTGCTGACGGCCCAACTGCGATATTTCTGGCATCAAAATTAGCCCCTGAACTATTGGGCGCAATAGCCGTTGCTGCATATTCGTATATGGCGTTGGTGCCGATTATTCAGCCACCGATCATGAAAGCGCTCACCACAAAAGAAGAGCGTCAGATAGCAATGCCGCAATTACGTCACGTATCGAAAACAGAAAAGATATTATTTCCACTCGCTGTACTTGGCTTGACGATATTGTTTTTACCTGCCGCAACACCACTAGTTGGTATGTTTTGCTTAGGTAACTTGATGAAAGAGTGTGGTGTGGTGGATCGCCTTAGTAAAACGGCACAAAACGAGCTTATTAATATTACAACCATTTTCCTTGGTCTGGCTGTTGGCTCAAAATTAGCAGCAGATCAGTTTTTAACGATAGAAACATTGGGAATTCTGGCGTTAGGGGCTGTTGCCTTTGGTATTGGCACAGGAACCGGGGTATTAATGGCAAAAACCATGAACCGCTTTAGCAATACTCCGATTAACCCTCTGGTAGGTGCGGCAGGAGTATCCGCAGTGCCGATGGCAGCGCGAGTGGTTAACAAGGTCGGTCTTGAGAGTAATCCACATAACTTTTTATTGATGCACGCGATGGGGCCAAATGTTGCTGGCGTATTAGGCAGTGCGGTCGCTGCTGGTATTTTGCTTGCACTAGTTGGATAATTTTAGCTTCTCCAACCATTAACGTGGCAATGATTTAATTGCCACGTATTTTTGATCCAAAATATGCAGAAGCTGAAAGAGTATGAAGTTTATTCCATTTCGAAACTTACAATGTCCGGGTTTAGAAACTGCAGTGTGGTATTGTCGATTGCTATTTTTAACCGGTGTTGGTTTGATTGTGTTTGGCATAATAAAAGAGGGGCTTGCCCTTTATCACTGGTGTGTTGAATTGGCCACTTACTCCAAGTTAATCATAGCTAGTATTTATAATTTTGACCTCTTGTCCCGTGCGAATTTTCATTTAATGGTAGTCGGTGTGGTGAAAGTATATTTTGCATGTGGACTCGCAATTAAGCTAAAAAGTATGTCTCATGAAAAGTCGTAATAATTTGATATACCCACACGAGACCTTAGATCACTTTATGTAAACTCTTTTTATACCGTTTTTGTTCCGCCTTGAAAGCGTGCTTTGCTATCCATTTTGCTATTTTTTGCATTAAAACTGGTGGAAAATCATGCCCCATGCCATTGACTAATTTGAGTTTTGATTTTCGGATACGCGTTGCAGTTTGTAACCCTGAAGTGATAGGGAAAATGGGATCATCCGTACCGTGGATGACAAGTGTTGGCGCTTTGATTTGTGATAAAGCATGTTGGCGAAAACGGCCTGCTATTACTGCTGTGAGTTGGCGTTTAAACCCTTCAGGGCTATGGGCGCGCTCAATATTTTGCTTTGCGAGTTGGTGAAGTGTCATTTCATCTTGTGGGTAGGCGGGGCTTCCAATCAGTTTGTTGAGCTTGATATTATACTGTACAGCTGATTGTCGGCAGTTTGGTTTAGGCCTTGCCTTGGCGAGCTGTAACATCACTTTGAGGTTAGAAAAAGTAAACTGAGGATACGCCGAAGTTGACATAATAGACGTTAAGCTCACTACCTTTTTTCTGTGTTTGGCCGCAACTATTTGCGCAATCATTCCCCCCATGGACGCACCAACTAGATGTGCGCGCTTTATCTTTAAACTTTTCATGAGTCCTATTACATCTGACGCCATATCGTCTAAGGTGTAGGGAATATGAGCGTGGATCGGAAGTTTTTTACTGAGTATTGTTCTGATCACGTTAGGTGAGCCTAGGCTATCTAAATGGCTTGATAAACCGCAGTCTCTGTTATCAAATCGGATCACGCGAAACCCTTTGTTCACAAGTCCAAAGTACAACTCATCTGGCCATACTGTCATTTGTGCACCAAGACCCATGATAAGAATGATGACAGGTGCGCATCGCTCTCCTTCGTCTTGGTAATGTAATTCAACCCCGGTTGCTATCTTAATATTGGTCATTATCACAAATAGATTGGGTGGCCTTTTGCACTAAAGTTAAGTATAGGCATGACAACTGCGGTTATACCATTTTTACTTAACCTAGTTGCTATACTTTTCTATCAGCAGCTAAAAATATTTGTTGTCAAAGCATTGCGCTTTAACTGCGTTAGGTTATTATCCGTGCAGTGTCTACCGTGCTTATTTAGACCACAGTAGGCTTATTAATTTCGTTTCTATTTATACATTTATTCGGAGTGGATAATGACTAAAAAAAGTAAGATTCAACATGCTCATCAGCGTGGTGAAATTAAAGATAATGCACTAAAAGCGTTGGTAACCAGCCCCTTGTTCAGAGCAAAAATCGAGAAGAGCAAAAAGGGAAAAGGCAGCTATCAACGCAGCGCAAAACACAAAGGCCAAGAGCCTTACCTTAAGGCAGCCTGAGCTTTAAGATAAGGTTTTTTGCCGATACATTTGTATGTCATGTGTGATTAAATTGTTGATATTGGGTGTTGGGCATATACCGCCCGGCACTACCTCAAATTGCCACCTTTTGTCTCCCATAACTAAACGATAGGATGTTGAATAGTATAGTTGTTACCGCTGTTATGCTTTTGCTTCTACAGGTTGTGTGTCGTCAAATAGACGCAGGGCAGCAAACTCATCGTCAACTAGTACATGCTCGTAGCTGAACCAATATCTTGTAGTGACAAACAAGCCACTAAGCACAAGCCAAAATTGTCCCGTATTAATAGTGCAATCAATAAAATAGGCTGTTATCGCCATAATCAAGTGTAAAGCACGTATTGAAGGCTTGGAATGTGAAGCTTGCGGCGCAGGGTGTCCCCCGCGCCATCACGTTAGTTTATGAAGTTAAAGTTCTACGTTTTGCCATTTTAAAAGTAGCTTTAAGGTCGACCCACCTATACTCCCTGCTTCTGATAGCCCATAATGGATCATAGCCGCGTTTTGGTATGATAATGATATACCCAAGAGATAGTCTTTGACACCGTCTTGACACTCTGTTTCTTCATCACCATCATAATCTGAGCATTGTAAGTATAAGCCATCAATTAACGGCACAAAATAAGAGTCAAAGTGATCAGATAAGTCAACTAAGTATGACTCGATTAGCAGTTTCGAAGCATGCTCCACTGCTGCTAACGTACTTGCTTGATCCCAACAACGCTGCCACACTCTCGGGTAATCAACTTCTTTGTTTTCCAATAAAGTAATAAACTCATCATAGCTGCCATTGATGTCGAGCATTACTTGTGTGTCGTCATAACTCGTGCAATTTTGAGGGTTATTGAACGTATCAAAAATGGTGACTTTTAACTTTGAATTGTAACTAGTTCGGGCGGGATTATATGATGAGGATAATCTTTTCCAGAGCGGCAAAAGTGTGCCTAAACGTACCGGATAAAAATCATGGTCAATTGCTACTCCTTTCTCATCAAGCCAATGAACAATATCTAACGCTTCTCGATAGCGGCCAGACTCATATAAGTAATTAGCTTCATCTAGCTTTGCTTGTAGTTGCGGGTTGATGTCGTTGGCGTGTGCAAAACCGCTAAGCGCGCTGGTGATAATAAAAGCGCCGGTGGTTAACAGTTTTTTCATTTTGCTCTACTCCTTAGTAAAAAATGAATGGGTAGTTCTCTACCACAATTAGGATTGCTTGCGTGAGGTATTGAGATTCCTTCCACGTTGCAAGCAAATATGTAGAGCAAAATATGCACCAAAATTATGATTAAGGTGTTTTTGTTTTCCAATGGCGATTACGACTTAAAATGAAGAGTCCAGCAGATGTAGACTTACTGCAAAAGAACATAGAAGTTAAATTGCAAGTCCATAAAGAAATTAAATCAGCTAATGTCAACCGGACATCTGCCGCTAACTTCAATGCAAATACAGTTGGAGGAATAGTTTCCTCCATTCAGCTAGTTCAGCTCACTTAGCTTGAAACGAGGCAACGGACACTGGGGGTTTCACCGGGTTCGATGATATTAATATTGACCTCTGTTAAGTCGCCTATTATAGGTTTTAGCGCCTTATCAAAACGATTTGCTGCGGCTTCGATTTTTTCGGCATAGTCACCAATAGCATCAAAACTGTCGCTATGATTTTCAATTATTGCTTCAATCTGCTTGGCCTTTTCTTCTTGTTTAGCCAATAACGCTTTATTGATCACAAGTTGACTGTCGTCTTCTCGTATCGCTTCTATACTAATGGCCTCTATTTCTTTGCTCAGCAGTGCAAGCTTGTCCTCAATATCTCTTATTGGTAACTCTTTAGCTGACATATCACGCTCTGCCGCTTTAAGTGCTTTATATGCACCAACCTGCTCGGAGTCCATGGTGTGTTTGATTATTGGGATACAGTCTTGGTAAGCGATAAGCTGATAGCTGCCTTGTGTTTGCACCTCAGTTGGATTTGCTTTGGAGTAGCCAACGCAGGCACTCAACGCCAGTGTTACCGAAATAATGAGTATTGATTTTGTGGTTTTCATAAGCACCTCAAAGGGAAAAGTCTGATGTACAGAATTAGTCGTGGTACAGTTTGAAAAGGTTGATTTTAGATGTGCAAGTATTAGTAACAAAATATGAATCGGGCAGTGAGCTTAGGGTTATTGACCACTCTTATCGGGTGCTTGGCCTTGGTGCTGTGCAATTTCTTCGGCGTATTTGGCTTTAACTAGTTCAACATAATGGTTGAGGTTTTTATCAGGGCTAACAGCATAGGTCTGCTCATTTTTATTTATCGCAGTGATACGATCCAAACGAAACTCGCGGTAGTCGCTGCGTAATTGACAAAATGCGATGAGTGTCCACTTACCACCCCAATAGACTAATCCAAGTGGCTCGATAACGCGTTGAGAGTGTTGCTGTAAGGCATCTTTATAGTCAAGGGTTACACATCGCTGAGTTTCGATGGCCGCTCTGAGCTTGGCACTAAACGATTGCTGTTGTGGCCCATGTTTAAAGCTAGATACCAAATAGGGAGAGTGTTCGTGTTGTTGCTTAAGATGCGCAGGTAGTACAGCTTCTATCTTGGCAATGGCTGATTTTGCATGGGCGCTTAGTTCGGGATCCGTCCAAGCACTGACCATTTTACTGCCAAGCAAGAGTGCTGTTAATTCGTCATAACTAAACATCATAGGAGGAAGCGGGTAATCGGCAATGACATAGCCGATACCAGCTTCCCCTTCAATTGGCACGCCAGAACTTTGTAAGTCCTGAATATCGCGATAAATCGTACGCTCCGATACGCTAAAGTGAGCGGCTAACGATTTGGCTGTTACAGCTAATCGCCGACCCTTGAGCAAATTCACTAGCTGGAAGAGGCGTTCGGATTTATGCACGAATTTTCCTTTTTAAAAGATGTAGTGCTTATCCACTACATTGAGTTTGAGTGACGATATGGCTTCGACTAATGGAGACACTTTCACTGTTTGTATACTGCATTAGTCGCTTACATACTTCAGTGGTTGGGAATTGTTCAGATACTGCTTGCGCATGTGCTAATGATTGCCAATAGAATACATCGATATATTCATCGGTTTGGTCATCTTTACTGAGTGACCGATATAGCAGCCCAGGCTGTTGCTCAATCCATGGAGCAAAGTCAGTGTTAACACGCATTAAATCCTGCTCTGTTGCGCTAATAGCTAATTTAAATTTTACGATCTCTACGATATGTTGTTGCATAGTACGTCTCCTATTAAGTTCGTAGAGCAGTAAATCATGGGGCTGTGTCAGGGAGTGTCAGTAGTGTTCAAATATACAGTATTATAGATAAGATACCAAACATGTACTGATATACACTATGAGTGATTAGGTTCAAACTATATCGAGTCGTCAAGTTCTATTAAACAGGAGTTGCACAATGGATCATCAACAAGTACATGATTACTTACTAGCCAAGCCTTGTACCAGTGTAAGTCAGCCTTTTGGTGAAGGTGTTGATGTGTATAAAGTAAAGGACAGAATGTTTGCGACGTTGGCGCTTGGTAAAATGGGTAAAGAAGATGACGAGCATCGCCATTGGCGTGTAAATCTCAAATGCGATCCTGATGAAGCACAAGCGCTGCGAGATATTTTTAGTGCGGTGTTACCGGGTTACCACATGAATAAACGACTTTGGAACACCATCATACTCGATGGCTCTATTCCACAAGGCGAAATAGAGCGCATGATAGATAATTCATATATGTTGGTAGTTAAGAAGATGACCAAGAAAGCGTAACAATCAACCTTGGTTAATTTGTAACTATAGTTTCTATTATTTATTGAGCTCTGTAAGTGCTTACTGCTACTTTTCCTTTTTTAACTTTAACAATTTTTGTCTCAAAGTTTTCTGATTTTTCCGTTACATATGCCATATACGGTCTCATACCTGGAAATGATGCATTATCAGCATAAACTAAAGCGCCATCTGATAACCTCGGCTCTAAAAGCTTTAGAATGGGAAGATAAAGTTCTCCCCAACCATCCAGCACTAATAAATCAATTTCATCTTGATAATTAGCTAAGGTCTCCAAAGCGTCACCTTGTTTTAGTTTAATAAACTCTGCCAAGTTACATTTATGGAAATTACTCATAGCAACTTTGCATTTTTCAGCAACCAGTTCAGTAGTTATCACATGACCACCAATTTCTCTTGCTCCTGCTGCTAGGTAAATCGTTGATATTCCGAATGATGTGCCAAACTCTACAATGTTTTTCGAATTATTAGAAACTATATAGTCATACAAAAATTCACCTTGATTCTTATCTATAGGCAAGTATGCATTTTGACAATCTTTGGGTTTCAGTTTGCTAAATAAGAATTTAAATATCAGTGGAAACATTTTTTTAAAGTCATGGGAAGCATCTTGATAAAGTGATTCCAGCGTACTTAACACTAATGTATCTTTTATATATTTCATATAAGTATTACCTAACTAAATTAACTACAATGTTGCATAGGGTATAGACTCTCCATACAAGCTCAATTATAGTTGACTGTCATCAACTATAATTCATAGTTGCAGTTTAGTTGACTGTCGTCAACTACTTTTATTGAGAATAACATGAATCAACCACAAGTAATTGAATCTATTTTTAAATTCATGAAGGAATTTCGAGAACAATTAGATAGAGAATTAAAGTTAGCCAATCTTGATTATAACCCTGTTTTTTATAAGGTCTTAAAGTTAGTTGCAAGCATTCCTAATTGCACAGCCCAAAAGATAACTACTATCTTTGGAAAAGATAAAGCGCTGGTTACTAGAATAATAAAAGAAATGGTAAATCTTGATTTGATAGAGCAAGAACGTGATAAAAAAGATAGTAGAAAAAAAATTTTAAGTCTAACAGCAAAAGGTAGAGATACGCTCATAACATTTCAAGAAGTACAAGGAAAACTAGAAAAATTAATTACATCGTCTGTTTCGCCTGAAGAAATTGAAGTTTTTTTAAAGGTTATCAATTCCATAAAAAGCGATATATCTTAAGAAACCATGCAAATAATTATGGGGTTATATGTATCAATGAATAAAAAACTTTGGAACACGGTGGTGCTTGATGGATCCATTCCAACTGGAGAACTTGAACGGATGATGGATAACTCATTTCACCTTGTGGTCGAAAAAATGCCGAAAAAACAGCAAAAAGATATATGGGGTTGAGCATAGCTAGCTATCAGTGCAGTTCACCCTGAACATCACTGATATGTGCAATGAGCTGTGGAAAGAAGGTGTTGAACCCGCTTTCAAGTTCTTGATAATGCTTGTTTATGTCAGCTTCGCTGCCTGTAAATTGGTTAGCAAAACGAATGCGCCTTGCAATGTTATCCAGCGCCAGACCAACACCTGAAACAGACTCATAAGTTGCAAACCAGTCATGTGTTGTCATTGCCGTTACAACGCGCTGCATGTTGGTTGGCATAGCACCTAAACTGTCTTGGAGTAAGGCGAACCGGCTACGTTTGAATTGATGTAGAGGCGTTGTATGAAAGCTGTCCCAATACTTAATTAAAAAATGGTCATACAATACGTCTATGGCTATCCCTGCAAAGCGACGGCGTGATGGCGAAAAAAGTTGTTTCGCAGCTCTGGTTATTGCATGACTATCAGTGAACTTATCGACTTGAATGTGGGTTTTCAGACCTTGCTGCACAGCGTTTGGCAGCATCTTTACATCAACACCTTTTTGAAAGTCGCCAAGTAGATTACCAAAGCATGATGCGCCTGTGGGTTTTGCAAAGTACAAGTGCGCCAAATAGTTCATGGAAGCCTTCTCAGTTATGTTGCTGTGAACAGGGTACCTCATCGAGCCGGATTTAAGAAGATAAGGGAGGCTAACTCATTCAGTTGCAATCTACGTTAGATTAAGCTGGAGTCATAACATAATCTGAGTTTCAGGTTCCACCGTAAACAGGGAGCGCATAATGGCAGTTAAGGCTAAATTGAAGCAAAAGACTAAGCGACTGGTCGAATCAAAAAATATGCTTAACGGGATCACCGTTGCATCCTTTTTAGAGTCAACTATCGTGCCCATTCCCCTCGAGGCAGTGATGGTGCCGCTGATGCAAGCAAGGCGAGAAAAGCTGTGGCTAATTGCGTTAATGGCGACAGTTGGATGTGTGATTGATGCCCTATTTGGTTATGCGTTGGGCTATTATTTATTTGATGTAGTGGGGGATTCTGTTATTGAGCTGCTGTCGAGTTAGTCTCAATTTGAGCAAGTGAAAGCGCAGATGCAAAGTCAGGTATTTTGGTTTGTGCTGACCTTAGGCATAGCACCAATACCGTTTCAGATTGCCATGTTAGCAGCAGGTGCTACTAAATTTTCACTCTTACAATTTCTAATTGCAACTTGTATTGCCCGTTCACTGCGCTATTTTGGTTTGGCGGCGGTCGTTTACTTTGCAGGTGATCAGGCAGAAAAGCTAATTAAAAAGCATAAAATAAAAGCAGTTGTTTTTACAACGGCTATGGTGCTGTTGGCTTGGTGGATAGCCAGCCGTTAATCATTAATGCTTTCGATATAAAAATTTAGACTCATGTTGTGAGCGCGCAAACATCAAAAAATCATTGCTTAATGTCAATGGGGTTGATGCGAGCGTTTTATACTGCTGATAATAATTATTTGGAACGTCGGCGCGTTTCAATAATGTGAGCGCGGCTTTTCCCTTTTGTGCATACTCTCTGTAATCTTTGGACTTATTTAGCAGTTGAATATAAGCAAGGTAAAAAGGTTCAAACTCAGCATGTCTAGCAGAGCCTGTCTGCTTTAACATGAGATCAATGTTGTACAGCAGCTCGCTTTGGTGCTGCATTGTCTCAATTAACTTATTTTGATCTTGGCGGATCATCGAGGCTACCACTCGTTCTTCAAAGTTATTAAGCTGCTCTGTCACTGTGTGGTGGAGCCGTACAAATTGCTCTGCATGTCGCTTACTCAATTGTTGTTGGAGGTTGCGCAACAGTACACTTTCCTGTTTGCCCAACAGATTAATCTGAGCTCTCGCTTCTGCCAGCACCGTTTGGTAAGCTAATTTGTCCTTGTTATCTTCTGGGATCGCCTCAATCTGCTTTTTGATTGCTTGAATATGCGTGTTGATCAGCGAGAGTTTTTCATTAACTTCAATAATGTTCCACTTACTGGGTGGCTGGTTAAAAAAACCATGAAGTGTCATTTTTTCTTGGCTAGCTTGTGTGTGTAGTTTCACCAATACATCGATCAATTCAGTCAGTGGGTAATCTGTAGATAATGCGCGCAGTAAATTATCCGCTTGTAGTGAGTTATTAATACTTTTTGATTGTGCCGCTTTTATTTGAGCCGTAACGATATCTGCGCTTTCATAAGCTGTTTTTGCATCTAATAGCAAAGCAAAAGCCAGTTGTGTTTCTTGGTATATCGCTTGCCATGTGGCGCTATCGTACCCACTGAGCGTTTTAAGTGCATTTGCCTGTGCTTCTATGTCTCTTTGTTGTTGGGCATGGTTAAGCGCGTGTTCGGTTTTTGTTATTTCGGCCGGTGTACAAGCCACGAGCGCTGCGAAACAAAGGGTAGGGAGTAGTTGCTTCATGTCATTATTGTTTTGTATTCCTTTTTCCTAACGTTAGCATCATCACCGTAACGGAGCAATATTCCTAAATTGGGTATGTATTTCGATATTTGCCTACACTGGAGTTATTTAATGGCTGTCTGATCTGCATTTTGCTGGCTGTTGCTGAGTAATAACCCTGCTTATAAAAGTGAAGTGCATTGTCTTGCCAATCCAATTCGAGAAAGTGACAAAGCGATAGCATAGTCAAGCGGGGCGCTTCTACTAGCGATTCATAATTCACCAATTTAATTTGAGTCGGATGCTTTTGTATGGCTTTTTGCAAAAACGCATAAGTATCATCATACATAGTTTGAATATCTTGTATCCGGTATGAGTAGCCATGAAAGGGGCTGCTCGTTTGATAGAGTTGACGGAAGTTTGCGATACAAGTATCTGTTCTGTCTCGCTTCATCACGACAAACTTTGCGCGTGGAAACGCCTTAGCAAGCAAATCGATAAAGAAAAAATGAAATGGCTGTTTGTCTATAAAACGTTTGTCACCATCAACGGATTGCGCGCTAAAGAGACGATATTGCTCAATGGCGTTAGCCTCTTCATAGGCGCGGCTTAGGCGTTGAATATTGCTGTTATAATCATGACAAAATCTAAGTGCTTGAGGCAATATACTGGTCTCTCCCAGTGGCTGTAACAGCAATTGCGCTAAAATTTGCTCCATCAGACTGGTGCCTGAGCGCGGCAGCCCAACGACAAATATTGGTGCAAGTGACCGCTCTGGTGCAAATTCAATAGGTTTGTCGAGAAGTTTACTAAGTGCTTGAAAGTAATCCGTCATCTGTTTAGGTGAATAGGAAATCTCAGCACTGATCGCTTGCTTACTGGCAATAAAGCTTTGCCATGCCTTGGGATAATTTTCTTGCTTTTCGTATTCGAGTGCCAGTGCATGGTGAAGCCGCTGTAATGCAAGTGGTGTAGTTTGCGCTGTTATCTCAGTAGCTAATTGAGTGATGCGAGTCGGTGCTAATTCCACAGGAGCAAGCTCTGAGTAGGCTAACTGGCACTTTGCATTACTTGAGTTTGCTTGCACTAAAGAGGCAAGCAGCGTCCGCGCTTGAGCTAATTCACCAGACATTTTCAAGTGTATTGCATAGTTCATCGCGATTTCAGGGCTGTGCGGTGCGTGCGTGTAGGCACGGTTAAAATGCCAACCAGCGTTAGTATATTGATTTAATCTCAGTAAGATATTTGCAAGCGTATCGTGCTCTGACCCCGATAATTGAGTGCAGCCTAGCAAATGCTGTATATAGCGCTTTGCAGCTAATGGTGATTGTGTAAACAGCGCAAGTTTGGCAGCGCTCAGAGAATAAAGGGCACGGGGAAATAAACTTAAGCACTTATCGTAAATTTTTTGCGCTTTATTGAGGTTGCCAAGAGTCATATTCAACTCGGCTAATAAAGCGTACGCTTGGTGGTCATTGGCATTGGTATTGATGCGAGCGACTAATGCGTGATGCGCTGCTTGAAATTGGCGCTGTTGAATGTAGCTTTGGATCTGATTGTATGGTGTCATCGCAATATACAAGAGAGTGAAGGCGGCCTCACTCTCTATCTTGGTTTTTACTGATTATAACTCAAACTGATAGTCTAGCTTGAGGCCTATAGTACGAGGTGCTGTGACATAGTGCCCGTACACTCGCTGCTGCTCAGGCAAAGCTTTGTTTAATGCCGCAAATTTAGCTTCACCAGCCCAAGATTTGTCTCGTCTTACCGAGGTGAAAGCAAATTTGTCAAACAAGTTGTCAACATACAAGGTGACGGCCCATTGCTCGCTTGAAAGCTTGGCACTGAGGTTAGATAAGGCAAATCCTGGCAGTACCTCTCCGTCAGCCTTTAACCCGACTTTAGTGTATACGTCACTCTGCGCGGTTACTCCATAATTCACGTTAAGCATTTTGTCGTCGAACACTTCCTGTTCGTAGCTTAAACCGAATGAAAACTGCTGTTTTGGGGCGCCAGGTAAGCGGTCGCCATCTGTACCGTCATAGTATGGCTGGTAAAGCGCGATTTCTTCAGCGCTGTAGTCACCTTCTTTGAATACCGCAAACAGGGCTGGTGCATCATCAGTCAGCTGCGCTTTTGCATAAGAATAGGTTGCGTAAACTGTCCAATGGTCGCTCAATATAGCGCGGGTTGATAACTCGATACCAGTCGAGTTCGCAGAGCCTGCATTGGAGGTTATGATTTCTTGGCCGTTTACCGTCACAGATGAGATCTGCGCATCTTCCCAATCAACACTGAATAATGCGGCATTAAAATGCAGCTTATTATTCAGCCATGTAGACTTTAACCCCAGCTCATAGTTAGTGGTGGTGTCTGGTCTATAGCTAAGTTCATGCGGCAGTGCACAGATGATCTGTTGCTCAGGCAATGTTTCTGGGCACGACTCCAAACCGTTACCACCGCCTAACCTAAACCCTTCACTGACAGTAAAGTACGTCAGTAGTCCGTCTTGCCAAGTGTAATTGGCATTAAACTTAAACAAGCTACCATTGTCTTTGGCACTGACTTGTTCAAACGAAATTTGCTCAAGACTTGGCAGACCACCAGAATAGAGCGGGGTTTCAGCCGCTGATTTAGTGTTAACGTCATAGCGATAGAAACGCGCGCCCACAGTGATATTAAAATCCTCTGAAAATGCGTAGCCAACTTCGCCAAACAATGCTGACTCTTTGCTGGTGGCATTAGTCAGAGCGATATACTCAAGATCTTGCTCAATATTGTTGATTTCGTCGCCCCAAAACTCCGTGAGCCCCGGCGTGTACTCTCTATCATCTGAGCTAATTTCCTGTTTGCTGTAATATACCCCTGCAATCCAATTTAGGGCGTCATCCCCTTTAGAGACTAAACGGATCTCTTGGGTAAACGTGTCTTGATCTGTAGTGTCTTTAGTCAAAGCGGTAAAACTAGGAAAGTCCGCGTAGCCTGGCCAAATATCATAAAGGAGATCGGTTTGATCTCGTTGGCCTTGCTGTTCTTTGCTTGACCAACCGGATGCCGAAACTAAATCTGCAAACTCCAAATCGGCGTTGATTTCAAGGCTAAGTAGGTCATCTTCTTGTTCGTTAGGTTCAAGCACACGATAGGCTGACTCGTATGGTTTGATAGAGTCTGCAAGCGGGTGCTGTGCGCCAAGGCTTTGGTACTGTGAAATCGAATTAGCACCATTTTCTTGTTTTTGATGGAAATAGTTCAGTGTGGTATCGATATTCTCGTTCACCAACCAACGTAGAGAAACACGCGTAGTGGTGATGGTTTCGTCATTTGCATCCGCCACTGCGTTGATATTCGCTTTAACATCCTCAGCATTGGACCAGTCGGGGTCTGGGTTTGAAACGCCAGGTTGTTTAACCACATAGCTATAATCCATAAAGCCGGGGTTATGATAGCGGTTAATGCTAGCGCGAACAGCTAACTCATCTATTACTAACGGCATATTGAATACAGCACCGATTTCATGACCGTTACTGTCACTTTCGTTGATACTGAATACGTCGCCACTGAGCTTGCCCTCAATGATATCAAGCACAGGTGCTTTTAGCATGGTTCTAATTGCACCGCCAAGTGTGCCTGCACCGTAAAGCGTACCTTGCGGACCAATCAAAACTTCAACACGCTCAATGTCAGTGAGTCGCAAATCGACATTAATCGGGATTTCGCCAAGGTAAGTCGCTACGGTACCCGAGTCAGAGGCTCGCTCTGATGAATTAGTATTCAAACCTCGGACAATAATAGGTGAACCCTCACGGCCTCCTTGTTCTGTCATTGTAAGACCAGGAACCCACCTTGCTACATCTTCAAGGTCACCAATATTTTGGTCGCTCATCACATCGCTGTCTACAGCAGTAATATTTAATGGTGCTTCTTGAACTGTGCCAGCACGTCGAGTGGCAGTCACTTGAATTCGTTCAATTGACTTTTCTTGAATCTTGCGCTCTTCAGCGTGTGATTGATTCACAACAAAAAAACTCGAACTAACAGCTAGTGCGACTAAGCTTGGATGGAGCTTACTCATGAATGGTGAAACCTCAAATTAAGAATAAAACGTGACGAAATTTCAATCTTTAGAGATGGGTAACTATGCAAATGGTGCATTTTTGTCCCGAGCTTAGAGAGAATTTCATACAACTGGTGGTAAGTTAGCTAATCATACTTTGTGTATTTTTTAGGTAATTCACCCACCCTGAAACTGCATCGCATGCTAACATGCTTATTCTTACGTTGTGAATAATTATTTTGATTTTTTGAATGGTTATTGCTTTTTTTGGTTGTATCGATTTGCGAAAATTTTCAAATAGCTTAGAGTATTAACTCCGTATGCTTCTTTTGTACGTCAAATACCCTAAGGAAAAATAATGAAAAAGCTGATGTTTGCATTGTTGGCATCTTGTACATTACTTGGTTGCTCTGACAGTGAAGTTGGAGATGTATCACTCGGTCTGTTTACGCTTAAAGATATAAAGCTGGACTCTATGGTTGACCCTGTTGTTACAGGCGTGACTTGTCATGTAGCGAGTGTTGAAGATGACCTGAGTTTTTCAGACCCAAGTGATAGCTCTATCTCTTGTCGTCAAACGAGCGAAATAACACCTGCAATGCTGGCGAATATAGACAAGAGTGACTCTGGCGAAGTGGTATTTAAAAAGTCAAAAAGTGTGTTTTTTAAATCAATGAAAGTAAGAAGAATTTTTGACGCGAAAAATCAAACCTTGATGTATTTGGCTTACACCACAAAGGAAACCTCAGGCAGCTTTAAGCACAGCCTGTCGACAGTGCCATTATGGGGTACGCAGGCTTATCGAAATGCCAAAGCCGATTAACTCACGTTTGCTCAGGGTAAACTCATACACCTTGATAATTCTTTCGTACATTATTTTTGTTTTAATTAAACCTTTTTACTCACGATTTCGACTAAGCTTAATAATGATAATTTTAGGAGAAATCGTGATGCTCAAAACACGCTTTTTTGGTAAAACAGTCAATACTGCGTTTGCTGTGATGACCGTGCTATTTATTATTCTGACGTTAACAACGGATGCGCATAGTATCTCTTCCCACGAAACTGAGGTTGAGATCTTTGCGCAAGATAAGGTTATTTCAGAATCTAAATCTCAATAAACTTGCGCCTTGATTTATTTTATTTTATTGATTAGTAAAACTTAAAACAATGAAAAAGGTAGAGTTAGTATAGTAATGGACTAGTTCCTTTTCTGGGTTGTTATGAAGGCATAAATTTATCTAACGTATTTATGACATATACTCATGACCGGCTTGCGTTGTGTATAACGTGTATACTCTAAATCTCCCCGTTTTATTCATCTCATTAATAGTCTTTATTCGCCTGCGGTCAAAATTGTAATTAATTTATTGCGTTATACTCAGTCTGCATTAGCTTTAATTGAGGACTCATATCAATTTGTTTAAATATTGGCTTAATCTGAAGTGGCAAATATGACGCTAATGGTATTAAAAGCTTCTATATTACCTTCATGGATATAGGAACGTGGCGATAGTAGGAGGCGGAGTTACCGATAAGATGTGCTTGCCTAAAAATAGGCTATTTAATTAGCCGCAGGTCAGGTTAATTGAGCAAATTGGTATAAGAAAACGGCGCAGCTTGCGATTGGATACTTGCAGGTTGCTGCTCTAAGAACACGAATTTTAGCTGACTTGCTTTGTGCTTGTCTGACTAAAACAGCAATAACAAGGAAGATATATGGCACGCCAATTTGATAACTTTTATAGTCATGGGGCAATTAGCTTTGATGATTTTATTAATTGTGTCTCTAGTTTGTATACGGGGCCTGATTGTATAGATGAAGGCACGCTAAGGTTGCTGGCAGAAATGCTTTACAGGCTCTCACAAAATAAACAGTTTTTAGCGGCGCAAGTTGCAGGTGGTAATAAGTACACGCACCACCCAAGAGGACTGTTAGATAACGATGATTTATATGTACTTTATGAACAGCAGCAGCCATTTTTTGGTGTCTATGCTCAGATCTGGCACCCGACCCTCAAGCGAGGGAAAGCACGAGGTTTTAACCCACCACTGAGGGATTACAACTTTTCTGCGTTGACGACCAACTATTTTGGTCCAGGTTGCGGCAGTAAGCTTTATCAATACGAATACCGGCAAGATCTCAAGCAAGGTGAGCACTGTGCATTGTCATTTCTACAGTTTTATCAATTTACGTCGGAAAATGTACTCTTTACTGAGGCCTCAAAGGATGTAATAGCTCAGGCGTTACCTAAAAGTTTGAGTATAACCATTAGCTTACGATTAGAGAAGAACGAGCATCCATGCTTTATCTTCGATAAGTCCTCGAAAAGAGTGCTAGGTGTTATAACTGATGTAAATTGTGAAAAAGCAGGCGTAACGTCAAAAGTGGGATTGCTTGAAGTATAAGTCATTCCAAGTGTAGTATTTGTTCACCTTGATGTAGGTGCCTTAGCTGTAACAAGGGGTGGGAGCGATGTTATCGACAAGGTGTTTTGCCTTTAAGTACCTGAGATGCGGGGTGCTTGAGCCCCATCTTTATACCAATTAAACTTAATACTTGCTCAATTTGAAGGAGTAAATCTGACACTTAACAGCGTTAAAAA